>DATIPQ010000017.1 GCA_035471785.1 Acidobacteriota bacterium | reverse complement strand
CAAGAGCTTGAACCAGGCGCTCCATTCCATCAGCGCCGGCTGAGGCAGCAACAGGAAGAGCATCTGGAAGGGATTGAGAGCCGCTGACACGGAATTGGCCAGAAAAGGCACTCCGGCCTGTACGTAGGGATTCCACAGGGGCAGCCTCCCTTGGGCCAGTTCGCTGCGCAGGTAGACCTGGTAGGGATAGACCTGGTCGGTGATGTCGCTGATGATGGGATTCTGGACCGACTTGAGGTCGATCAGCTTCCTCCAGGGCTGCATTTGGCCCACGATATCGGCCGGAACGAGGGTCTGAGAGGTGGCCAGCGCCCGGATTAGAAAGAGGGCCGCCAGCAGGGCCAAGACCAGCAAGTGGAGCGCGCTGCGTTTGCTCATCTCAGCGTTCGATGTTGCCGCGCCTGCCTCTCGCCGTCAACGTCAGGACTCCTCGCGGCCTGGCTCCGCAGGCCGCCAGCGGCAGCGCTGCATGTCGACGTTGCCGTTTTTGTCAAAGTGCACGCCTTCGGCTTGCAGTAGTGCCTTTTGGGTGCCTTGGGGAAGATGGGGAAGGCTGTCGGTCGAGCAGCCTCCGCGGGCGTTGACGACGCGGTGCCAGGGAACGTCGTCGGGACAGCGGCGCATGGCCCAGCCCACCGCACGCGCCGACAAGCGGCTGCTCAGCAGGTTTGAGATCTGGCCGTAATTCATGACCCGTCCGGCAGGGATGCGGCGGACCCAGCGATAGACTTCGTCGAATGGTCCTTTCCGAATAGTAGTGTATTTTTTCGACACAATAAGGTCATTCCTTCATTCAAGGGCGGGTAGCGCCGATGATTTCGAGTCGCGGAGATTGTTCTATAATACTTTTTTTCGGGCAACCGATAAGTAGGGGAGCGACTGGCGGCCGCCAAGCCGCTGCTCCATAGACAAAGGGGAGGACACTTGGCTCGCATCTTACTGATCGATGACGAGGATATGACTCGCGCAATGCTGCGCCAAGCGCTGGAAATGAAGGGCCACGAGGTGCACGAGGCGTCCAACGGGGACGAAGCTCTGAGAGTTCATCGAAAGACGCCCTGCCCGCTCGTCATCACCGACATCTTGATGCCCGAGAAGGAAGGGCTGGAAACCATCGTGGAACTTCGCCGCGATCATCCCGATCTGAAGATCATCGCCATGTCGGGAGGCGGATCCGCCGGCAACCTGAATTTCCTGGAAACCGCCGGAAAGCTGGGCGCCCAGGCCACTTTGCAGAAGCCCTTCGAGTTGGCCGCCCTCTTTAAGACCGTCGATTCCCTGCTTGAGAAGGAATCAGCCTGAGCGGGCACTCGGGCAATCAGTAGACAATGACCTGGGCCTTGACCTGGGCCATATCGCGCCGCCCCGCCTTGTACTCGCGGATGACCGTGACCGGTATGGAGACGATCTGACGCGACTCGACGCTTTTCCCCCCGGACAGTACGCTGTACTGGTTATGCGGGCCCAGTACCCGCAAGCCGCTGGCGGAAGTGGTGAGCACCAGATTGACGTACTCGCCCTCGCCCACGTGGCTGAGGCGGTCGCCGTATTCGGCTACGGTCTCAACCAGGTATCCTCTCACCTTCTCCAACTCGTCCAGGCTGCGGCTGCGCAGTTCTTCCATTTCTTGCTGCATCTCGAGCTGGCGCTGGTGAGCCTCCTTCAACCGTTCCCGCACGGTGAGTTGCGGCTCGGTCTCCTCGCCGCCCTGCTCGCGTGCCCGTCCCCCGGCGACTATCTCGCTTTGAAGCTGATAGGCCTTGCGCAGGTTCCATTCGGCTAAAGCGACTCCATCGTTCTTAAGACTCAGAGTCTGGGCCACTGGGATGGTGAGTACAAAGACGGCGCCTTGGCGGGGCAGGTAATAGCTCTGCACCGAGGTGGATGAGAACACCATGAAGTTCCCTTTCACCTCTCCGCGGGTTACCACCTCGACGGTGGTTTCCAGCAGCCCGTTCAATCCCTCCAATTCCCTCTCCACCTGGGAAGCGTCGATTGAGGCGCTTTGCTGAGCGGCAACAGGCAAGCTCATCAGCAACGCCGTCAGCGTCAGCAACAAAGCGTATCGAAGCCCGGTCGTAAGTGTCTGGTAATGGTTCTGCACGATGACCTCCTAAGTATTGCCTGAGGCGACGGGAGACTGTTCCTCCCGAGCCTGCTTTATTCACCGGTCTTTTGGGGCGAACGCCGGTCCATGCTCTGGGCCAGCGCTTCTCCCAGAAAGGAAACTCTCTCGCCCAGCACGGCATCGCGCTCGACGAACTGCTGCATGTTGGAGTCCACCACGGCAAGGCGCCTCAAGTAATCGCGGCGCAGATCGCCGTAGGCCTGATTGATCCAGTGCTCAACCTGACGCAGCGACTGTTGATCGTCCACCTTCCAGGCCAGGCTGAGTTCTTCCTCCAGGTCGGCGGCAAGCGACTGAAGACTGCGTTGGCGGGCTTGCTCGCTCTGGCTGAGGCGGTGCTCCAGCAGACGCACCCGGGCCAGCGCCTCGGTCAGCGCGCGGTCCCGAAAGGCCAGGTTTTCATCCACTTGGGTGAGCAGTTGGCTGCTCCAGTCCTGCAAGCGCTCTTCGCTCAAGCTTGAGGGGGGCGCCGAGCCGAATCCGGCCGTCAGGACTCCGTCCGTTACCTGGAGGCGAAAGCCGCCGGCCGCCAAGCCTGCCACCGTCAGCAACAACAACGCCGCCAGCGCCACCAGGGCCCTGCCCAGGCTGGACAGCCGGCCCCAGGCTTGCAGCAGGCTCAGGCGGGCCTCGTCTTGAGGCACGAAGAAGTGATGAGGTACGGGCACGTCCTCCAAGCTCTCCAGCGCGGCGAAGGTCTCTTGCAAGCTCTCCTTCTCGCGGCGGCAGACGTCGCACTGCCGCAGATGCTGGCGCAGGGCCCGCCTTTGCGAGGCGGAAAGGTCATCCATCAGGTAAGGGGCTATCTCTCGGCTATGGCGGCATTCCATGATGTCAATCTCCCATCCCGCAGGCCTGCAGGCGCTGTTTGAGGCCTTGCAGTCCCGCGTAGAAACGCGACTTGACGGTGCTCATCGGTATCTCGGTGACAGCCGAAATCTCTTCGAAGGTCAGGTCTTGAAAGACCTTGAGCTCGATGGCCATCCTCTGCTCGGGCGGCAGTCCGCCCAGGGCCCGGCGAACCCACTGGCGGCGTTCCCGCCGCAGAAGGCTCTTTTCCTGCTGGGAGTCGCCGGCCGTCAGCTTGCTCGAGAGCGGCCCGGCATGACCGGGTTCGTCCAACGAGCGCGGGGCCTTCCGCGGTTGCTTGCGCAAGCGGGTCAGGCAGTGATTGGAGGCAATGCGGTAGATCCAGGTTGAGAACTTGGATTCCAATCTGAACCTCCGAATGTGCCGGAAGGCGGCCATGAAGGTCTCCTGAGTGACCTCTGAGGCGTCCTCGGGATCGCGCAGCATGCGCAAGGTCAGGTTGTAGATCGGCTGCTGCCAGCGCAGCACCAGGCGGTTGAAAGCCACCCGGTCGCCCTTCTGGGCCTCGACCACCCATTGCAACTCCTGATCTTCAGTGTTGGCGCCGAGCGTCGCGGACCGTTCCGCGGAATCTGTGATTCTCAAAGCTTCTTCCATGCCTTGCGGCCTCCCGGCCTCGCATCGTGCCCCGGTCTCTTGCTGCGGCGGCCGACCGCCTGCTCCCGGACGTTGCGGGCTGGAGCCCTCCTCCATTTTCATCGTCCCGTTTCGCCCTCTTTAGACACGGACTGCGGGGCCTTGGTCGAAAAACTTGAAGGGGCCCGCTCGAACCATCCCTCCATCCTTTCGTCTAAAAGGCGCGGCTTGACTTACAATTATAAGACCGGTCAGCCATTGACCTTTTGGGAACAAGGCCAGGGAGGCCATCTTGCACTTCAGTCGGCAGAGGACAAAAGGATGGAATTCCACAGGCAGGGCGGCCCTTCGCTTGCGGGCCTTTTGCCTGCTCATGGCCGGACTCTGTCAGGGTCTGGCCGCTGAGACTCCCTCCGACAGCGACCGCCTGCGCCGGCGCGGCTTGGAGAGCATCACCTTGGAGGAATTGCGTGAGGACGTCGAATTCTTCTCTTCTGAAGCCATGCGGGGACGCGAGGCGGGCAGCGAGGCCAACCGCCGCAGTGCCGAGTTTCTGGCCGAGCGCTTTTCCCGACTCGGACTCGAGCCGGCCGGCGAGGAAGGCTATTTCCAGCCGGTAACGCTGGTCCGCTCGCTTCTGGCGGGAGACAACCGGCTGCTCTTCAAGACAGGACGCACGGGGGCCGAGACCCCTCTGAGTCTGCAGGAGACCTTCACCGCAGAGCGCTTTTCAGCATCGGGGGAGGCGTCAGGCCGGCTGGTCTTCGCGGGATACGGCATCACGGCTCCCGAATGGGGCTACGACGACTACCAGCAGGTCGACGTCGATGGCCGCATCGTCCTCATCCTTCCCGGCCAGCCCGAGGGCCGGGATGAAGACGCCCGCCACGGGCAGGAATTGGAAAAGCTGCTCAACGCTCAACGGCACGGCGCCGCAGCGGCCATCGTCCTGGACCGCTCGCACAATATGTCCTTCTCCGCCCACTTAGCCTGGCCCAAAGACCTCTCCACTCAACGCTTCCTGCTGCAGGAGGAGGTCGATCAGGTTCGGATTCCAGCGGTGCGGGTGGCCCTCGAGGCCGTCGAAGAGCGCTTGCTGACCTCGGGCTTGGACGTCGAGCTATTCATCCAAGAAAGCGGCCGCTACGCCAAGCCCCGCAGTTTCTTGCTGCCGTCTTTGGAGGCCGAGTTGGCGGTGAGCGTGGAACGCCAAGCCTTTCAGGTGCGAAACGTGCTGGGCAGGCTGGAGGGAAGCGATCCCCAGGTCTCGCAGCAAGTCGTGGTGCTGGGTGCTCATTTCGACCACATCGGCACCCGGGGAGCCGAAATCTATCCCGGCGCCGACGACAACGCCAGCGGGGTTTCGGCCCTCCTGGAGATTGCCGAAGCCCTAACCGAAGGCCGCCGACCGCCCCGCCGCAGCGTACTTTTCGCCGGTTTCAATGCCGAAGAAAAAGGATTGCTGGGCTCGCGCCACTACGTCCGGCACGCCAGAATTCCGCTGGATGAAACGGTGGCCATGTTTCAAATGGACATGATCGGCCGCGATGAAGAGATTCCGGCCACCGACGACTACCGCTTCACAGGGCTGGAATTGCAGACGGCCCGGCAAAACCAGAACGCCCTCAACGTGCTGGGCTACAGCTTCAGCCAGGACCTCCGCGAACTGGTCAACCGCAGCAACCGGCGCGTCCTGCTGCAGGTACGTTTTCGTTACGACGACCACCCCATCGATCTCTTGCAGCGCTCCGACCAGTGGCCTTTCCTGGAGCGGGGAGTGCCCTCGCTGCTCTTCACCACCGGACTGCATCCCGACTATCACCGTCCCGGCGACACCGCCGACAAGCTCAACTACTCCAAGATGGAGCGGGTCGCCCAACTGGTTTATCTTTGTGTTTGGGAAGCCGCCGAAGCTCAGTCGCGCCCGGCATTCGACGGCACTCCCCTTATCAGTCCGCCGGGCCAATAGCCGCGAGCCTGAAGATGAACGACGAAGTGGCCCGGGTTTTTACCGCCCAAGCTCGCCATCACCTGCAAGAAGATTTCATGCCGCGAGTGGGCAAATGCGTTGAGCAACTCTCGGCCAAGGAACTCTGGTGGCGTCCCAACGAGAACTGCAACAGCATCGGCAATCTGCTCATGCATCTGTCGGGCAACGTGCGCCAATGGATCATCGCCGGCGTAGGGCAACAGCCCGACGTGCGCAAGCGCGATGAGGAATTCGCCGCCCGTCAGGGGGCCGGCGCCCGGCAACTGATGGAGAATCTGCGGTCCACCGTGGACGAGGCCTGCCAGGTCATCGAGACGCTGACCGGCCCGCAATTGCTGGAAACCCGCCGCATACAAGTCTATGACGTCAGCGTGCTGGAGGCCGTCTTTCACGTTGTCGAGCACTTTTCACATCACGTCGGCCAGATCATCTACATCACCAAATCGTTGCGCGACACCGATTTGAAGTTCTACCAAGGACTCTGATAGGAATTCCCCGATGAAGCGTTTCTGCCTCACTCTGCTGGCCCTGTCTCTGTTCGTCCCTTATCTGCAGGCTCAACGCCCACGGGGCGAGGCCCCTGCCTGGGAACATGAATCCTCGGATATCCCGGTCAATCCCCGCATCCGATTCATCGATCTGGAAAACGGCATGCGCCTGGCCTGGATGGCCAATCCTGAACCCGACCAGCGCAGCTACCTGCGCATGCGCGTCTCGGTGGGCTCGCTGGCCGAAGAGGACGATGAGCTGGGAATGGCCCACTTTCTCGAGCACATGGCCTTCAACGGCACCCGAAACTTCCCTCCCGGCACCCTGGTGGAGTGGTTTCAGGAGCACGGAATGGCCTTTGGAGCCGATTCCAACGCCTCAACAGGCTTCGAGGCCACCGTCTACCAGATCGATCTGCCCTCCTCGGACGGCCAATCGATCGAAGAAGGGCTGCGGGTGCTGCGCGATTTCGCCGACCGCATCGTTCTCAGCGCTCAAGAGGTGGAGGCCGAGAAAGGCGTCATCGACGCCGAGCAGGTGGAGCGCGATTCCGCCAGCCTGCGGACCTTCGTCAAGCAGATGCAAATCGAGCTGGCGGGCACACGCATCCCCCAACGCCTTCCCATTGGCGAAAAGGAGGTGCGGGCCCGCTTCAGCGTCGACATGATCGAGAACTTCTACCGCAAGTGGTACCGTCCCGAAAACGTCACCCTGGTGCTGGTGGGAGACCTGGAAGATCTCGACCCCGAGCCCCTCATGCGCCAGGCCTTCGAGGACTGGAAGGCGCCCGACGGCCCTCCTCAGGAGGTGCCTCCCGTCCGACAGCCCACCTTTGAGGAGCGCTATTACAACATCTATGAGCAGGAGATCCCGACCGCTCAAGTCAGCCTGGAAATGCTGCGCCCTTACGAAGAGAGGCCGGATACCAAGGCCGAACGGCTCAAGGACCTGCCCCTCTCCATCGCCCGCGGCATGCTGAATCTGCGCTATTCGGAATTAGCCAAGCGGGCCGGCGCGCCCTTTCTCAACGCCAGCGTGGGCCGCAGTTCGGCCTTCGAGGTGATCGAGGGACAAAGCTTGACGGTCATCGCGGCTCCCGACAAGTGGCGGGAGGGGCTGGCTCAAGCCGAACAGGAATTGCGCCGGGCTATCCGCTTCGGCTTTCAGCAGCCCGAGCTTGAGGAAGTCAGGGCCAACGTCCTGCGCAGCCTGGACGAGTCGGTCGAGCGCGAGAAGACCCGCGCCAGCGGCGGATTCGTCAACAGCATCCTCTCGGCCGCCGGTAACGACGTGGTGGTCTCTGACGCTGAAACCAACCGCGCCATCCTTCGACCCGCCCTCGATGCACTGACGCTGCAGGCCTGTAACCAGGCCTTCTCGGAAGCCTGGGAGGAAGGCACGCTCCAACTCAGCCTGGTCGGAGCCGTCGACCTGGGCGAGGAAGCCGAACAGATCCTGCGCCAAGCCTTGCAGGAAAGCCGCCAAGTCGAGGTGGAGGCGCCCGAAGCCATCAGCGTGGAGGCCTTTGCCTATCAGTCCGACCCGGAAGTCAAGGGCGCGATCACCGAGCGGCGCCACATCGAGGATCTCGACATCCACCAGGCGGCCTTCGCCAACGGTGTCCTGGTCAACATCAAGAAGACCGACTTCAAGGAGAAGCAGATCCTCATTCAAGGACGGCTGGGGGAAGGCCTGCTGACCCTCGACAAAGACCGTCACCCAATGAGCCTGGTGGCCTCGCAGGTCTTTGCGGCCTCCGGACTCGAGGCCCACAGTTCGGATGATCTGCGCCGCATCCTGGCCGGCAAACAGACCGGCTTCAGTTTCTCGGTGGCCCAGGACTATTTCGGCATCGGAGGTTCCACCACCTCCGAGGACCTGCTGCTGGAGTGCGAGCTGATAGCGGCCTACCTGCAACATCCCGGCTGGCGTCCCGAGGGCATGAACCAGTTCAAAGCCGTGGTGCCGCGCATTTACGAAGGACTGCGCCATCAGCATCAGGGGCCGTTGCAAAGCCAGTTCATTCCCGGACTCTATAACAACGATCCGCGCTTCGGCCTGCCTCCTCAAGAGGCCGTCAGCCAGGTCAGCATGGATGACTTGCGCGCATGGCTCGATCCGCATCTCAGGGAGGCCCCGCTGGAGGTCACTTTCGTGGGCGACCTCGACGTGGAAGCGGTCCTGGATGCCGCCGCCCGCACTCTAGGACGCTTGCCTCAGCGGCGGCCCTTCCGCCGCTATCAGGACCGCCGCCAGGCTCCCGCGCCCAAGGCGGGGGTGACGGCTGAATACCAGATCGAAACCAGCGTGCCCAAGTCGCTGCTCTACATCGCTTATCCCACCACCGACGGCATGGAAACCGAGGTGCGGCGCAAACTCTATTTCCTCAGCCAGGTCGTCGACGACCGGCTGCGCAAGGAGATCCGGGAGAAGTTGGGAGCAGCCTACAGCCCCTCGGCCTCCTCCCAGACCAACACCGTCTTCCCCGGGGTGGGACTGCTGGCCGTCCAGTCCATGTCCGATCCCGAAAAGGTCTCCGAACTGCGCCAGGCCTGTCTGCAAGTGGTCGCAGCGTTGGCCGGCCAAGGGACCACTCAGGACGAAGTCGACCGCCTCAAGCAACCTCTGCTCAAGCAGATCCGCGACCTCAAGCGCTCCAACAGCTACTGGCTTTCCAGCATCGACGAGAGCCAAAGCCGCCCTCAAGTGCTGGACGAGGTGCGGAACCTGGAGGAGTTCTACCAAGGGCTGCAGGCTGCAGACCTCAACCCGCTGGCCTCCCAGTACCTGCCCCAAGAGCGGGCCTCGTGGGCCGTCGTCAGTCCTCAAGAGGCAGGCGGGCGATAGTCTTGGGAGGCAGCGAGCGGGCCAGTGCAGTGCGTCAGAAGTTTTGAGCCACCCTGTCGGTTTATTCCGCGCTTTCAGCGTTCAGACCTTTGCCGTCCAAAACCCAGGGTGGCGCCGCCGTCTCGCTATCGCTCGCCGCGGCTGACCGTGGGCTGGGCTGGCGAATCTGTCGCTGTCAGGGACAAGAACGGAGGGCCCTGTCTCAGAACTCATGACCGGCAGCACGAGCCTCATACCGCCTGGAGTGATCAAGCCTTCACCCGCGGTCGCTGGAACTTGACTTCCGGGTGTGAACTTGTCGGCCACCTGGTGGCCCTAGCGGGAAGGAAGCCAGGTTTCATGGACGTGCAGCCAGCGCACGCCGTTGGGAGCTCCCTGAGTGCGGCGGAAGAGGGCCGAGGCGACGCGGCCTCGGCTTTTCCGGCCGTCCAGGTTCTGCCATTCCTCATAGACCGCCAGGAAAACCCCCGGAGCCACTTCGGTTCCCCGGAAGTTCTCGATCCAGTAACGGGCCTGACCCCCGGGTGCCGAACCGTAGGACTGGCGCAAGGCGGGGGCCAGCTCTTCGATGGGAAAGGCCATGCCCGAGGGATTGATGATGTGGAAGTTGTCGTCCATGGCCGAAGTGAAGCGGGCAAAGGTTTCGTCGCTGTTCTCCAGCACCGAGTTGGCCCAATCCTGAAAGAACTGGTGCAGTTCCTCGACTTCGCGCTTGCATTGGTCCCGCAAGATGGGGCCCGCGGTGGACTGGCTGGGAACGGAGGCGGACTGCTGCTCGGGCGAGTCCTGGGCCTTGGCGGGGGAGGACTGGTTAAAAGCCATGGTTTGCAGTTGCTCCACGAGATCTTCCAGGGTTCTGAGTTTGAGGACGGCCAGTTGATGGCTGCCTTCCGACGATATCCACAGCGTCTCCCCTGAAGGGTGAACCGCCATTACGATGGGAATCTCGCCCGCGGGGAGGCGGCCCAGCGTGCGCGCTCCCGGAATGGAAATCACGGATATGTCGTGACTGCCGGTATTGTTGACGAAGGCCATATCGCCATCCGGCACGACCACGATCGAGAACGGCGATTGCCCGATTCCCTTCTCGAAATCGGCGCTGAGAGTGCGTCCTCGGATATCGATCATCGAAAGTTTGTTCTCGCCGCGCACGGCCACGCCGTAGACGGTATCGCGGCGCATCACGGCGCCGCCGCTGGGATTCCGGCCCACCGGGACGTCGGCCAGCCTTTCACCGCTCTGCAGGTCAAAAATGGAGACATCGCCGTCATCGTAGTTGGGCACGAAGGCCAGTGTCCCGTCGGAGGTAGCGGAAGGCGGGAAGGGACGGTTGCCGGTGGAGAGCACTTTCTCCACCTTGAAGGTGTTGCCGTCGATGACCCGCAGTTCATTGCTCTGCTCGGTGCTGACCAGGAAGCGCCCTTCGGGCAACGGCACCAGCAGGGAAGATCCCGGTGCCGTCTCGATCTCCTCCAGGAATTCAAAATCGGGAAGGCTGTAACGGGCGATTCCGCCCTGGCCGAAGCGGGTGACGGCCAAGCCTCCGCGGTTGGGCAAGACCGCCACTCCCAGAGGTTGGCCGGCAACTTCGTGACGAGCCCTGACTTTGAGGGTCTCCACGCTGATGACCGCTACGCTGTCCGATCCCGAGGCCGTCACGTAGGCGGTCTTGCCGTCCTCGGAGAAGGCGATCTGGTGAGGATTCTGTCCTACGTCCAATAGCGCCAGGAGTTGGAAACCCAGTTTCTCCTGCCCCTGCAGGCAGGAGATCATGGCGGCTATCGCCGCGACGCTCCAAAACGTCCTCATGAAAAGATCCTTCCGCTCGCTGGGAGGTTAATCCTCCTCCTTGATCAGGTCCGACCGCTCCACGCGGACCTTGCGGAAGCTCTCGTCGGAGATGACATAGTACCAGTCGGCGAAGCGGGCGTTAAGTTCCTGAGACTTGCGGCGCCCTGCCTCGACCCGTTCCTTCCAGCGCTGGTGGACGTCGTGCAGGCCCTTGTTCTGCTGATCGGCGGCGGTCCAGTCGTCCCGCTCCTTGTCCTGGAAGTCGAGGTTGGCGGGCTTTGGCGGCTCGGGAAAATAGTCGGGCAGGAACTCGGTGGTGACGAAGAGATAGCGGTTCTCTCCCGGGCCCTGCGACTCGTCCTGCTCCGATTCCCCCCCGGCACTGATGGTCTCGCCGCTGCCGTAGACGATCTCGCCGAAGCGCAGAGTGTAGCGTACGCCCTTGTTGGTGCGCACCTGCAACTCGCCTTCGTTGGAAAGCAGACTGCCCTCCACCGAGAAGAAGTAGCCCTTGTCTTGAAGATCCATCTGGTCCTGGCGCGTCAGCCGCAGGCCCTCTTCCTCGATGCGGTTGAGACCCTCGGAAAGCCCTTGCGGCTTGGGACGCACGCCCACGATGGAAAGCTCGTCGACAGCCGTCAGCAGTTGGTCGACTTTGCTGCTGTCGACTTCTTCACGCGAGCCCTCGATCTTCCACTCGCCGCCGTCCTCAACCACCACCAGCGAGCCCCGGTTGCGCACCACCCCGCTGCGCTCGTCAACGGAGTAGTCGAGCAAGGTCAGCTTATCGATTGCGGCCTTGTCGACCTCCAGCAGATCTTGCTTGATCCAGTCCTGAAAACGCGTGGAGATATCGAAATCGACCTTGGCCGAGTAGACCCTCTTCTGGCCCGGCAGGCGCACGAAGCGGTATCCGGGACGGTCCTCGACTTCTTTGCCGATGATGATGTCGGCCAGAACTTGGTCGTTTTCGCCCCTCATGGTGACGCGGCGTCCGCGGCCTTTCAGCGAGGCCGCGGTGTCGTCGAGCGGATCGCCCACGCCCATGGCCTCATGATCGGCCGCATTGTCGCTGCGGAAGTCGTCGCGCGACAACTGGATCACCCCGGCAGCCGTCTTGGCCAACTGCTCTTCGCCGTCGGCGGGATACCCATGGTGGGAAGGAATAGTCCAGACGCCGCCCTGGGAGGTCACCTTGAAGGCGTCGGCGGAAGCGGTTTCATCGTCCCAGGTCACGACCTCCAGGGTCACGGCCTGGTTGGGATCGGTGAAATCGGGAAAGAAAGGCTGTCCCTGGTCGATGAAGCTGTCGGGTGTATATCCGGCGGGAGCCGTAACGACGGCCAGCAGTACCAGCAGGACGGCTCCGGCGGCGAAGGCCATGGTCTTGGTCAATTCGTTCATTGCTCCTCCTTGAGTTTCCGGCTTTCCGCGGCGCCCACGTTCTCGCGGCGGCGGCGGCGCAGGAAGATCCAAACGCCCAGCAGCAGCACGGGTATGGGCGGCAACAAAACCGCGAAGGTGCGGATGTTGCTCTGGATGCTGCGTATCTTGGCCTCCATCTCTTCCTCGGCCGCCCGCACCTGGGACTGGCGGCGCGACTCGATATTGGCTTCGGTCACCTCCAGCTTGCGGCTTTCCACCTCTTGCAGGTTGCGAGCCATGAACTGCTTGGCCTGCTGGTCGAGATCGGCGCGGTTGCGCACCTCGGCCACGGCATCGTTGAGGCGCTGCTGAGCTTCGGCCAAAGCGGTGTCGGCTTCCTGCTGAGCGGCCTCTTCCTGAATCAGGCGCTGTTCGTTGAACTCACGGATCTGCTCTTCTACCGCGGTCAACGTCCGATGCTGTACCCTCCGGCTGCGCAGATCGATGAAGGACTCGTCTCCCAGGAGGCTGTCCATGGCGTTGAGGAAGAAGGTCACGTTGTCGAAATTGAGGTTCTCCGGCCCGGCCGCCCGGATGCGGAAGAACTGCTCGGAGATGAAGTCGAGGTCGGTGACGACGATGACGTCGGTTCCCGAGGCCGACTCCTCTTCGGAATCCGCCGAGCCGGCGTCCTGGTCTGAATCCTGCGAATCCGCCTCCTCGGAATCGGCCTCCGCCGGGGGCAGCGAGCGTGAGCGGACGCGGGCGGCGCAAACGAAAGAGCCCGGTCCGCGGTTGCGCAGAGGACGGGGATTGAGCTGGGCGCCGAAAAAGCCGCGGCTCACCATTTCCTGGTAAAGCACCGTCCCCGCTTGTTGCCCGGTGGCCAGCAGGGGAGTGAATTCATGCTCCTCGTCGGCGCCGGTCAGCAGTCCGGGATAGAGCAGCACCACTTCCTGCAACTGGGAGGTGATGATGGAGTCCGGATTAAAGGCCATGGGATTGCCGCTGCCTCGGCCCACGAACACCACCTCGGGAGGAAGGGTGGAGAGGTCGGGATGCGGATTGTAGGAGTCCCACACCACCAGCGCAGGCTGCCACATCACTCCCAGCGCCGTCATGAAAGATTGAATGTCGCCCTTAGGCTTGGGCGGGGGCTGATTCTGCATGAAGGGATTGCGGTTTGCTCCCGCCTGCTCGCTGGGAGCCTGAGAAATATCGCTTACCGGCAAGGGATCGACCAGCAGCAAGGAGGGAACGCCGGTCTCGATGTAGGCTTGCAGATTGTCCATCTCCTCCTGAGAAAGGGAAGACGGAAGCACCACCAACAATCCGTCCAGTTGTTGGGTGATGGGGGCGGCGGCCGAGATTTCCACCACGTCGTACTGTTTGCGCAACTCCTCCACGACCGACCAGGGCGGCTGGGTGCGCATGGTTTGGAAGTCCATGCCCCCGAAAAGCCGGATGCCGGTATTGACCACGCCCACCCGCTTGCGCTGGGCGTCGGCCACCACCCGGATGCTGCGCATGATCTCGTATTCGGGGGGCAGTCCGCGGTCAAAAAACTCGATCACCTGTTCGCGCGGTCCGCTGGTGAAGGCCAAACCCATGAAGATTTCGGAGACACTGCTGCGTCCGCCTTCCAGGTCGGCCGCCTGGCGTGGACCGATGCCGAATTTCTCGCGGGCCTCGCGGGCCTCTTCGCTGAAGGGCTCGGTGGACTGGATGTAGACCTCGACGGCGCCTCCCGCCACTTCGTCCACCTCGCGCAAAGTGCTGAGCAGATTGGCGCGTGCCTGCACGTAGCTCTCCGGCACCTGGGGCGAGATATAGGCCTGAATCAGCACGGGACGGTCGTCCGGCAATTGACGCAGCACGCGATGGGTCTGCTCGCTGAGGGAGTGCAGTTGCTCGGCGGTCACGTCCAGCCGCAGGCCGGCGCGTCCCAGCATGACGTTGAGGGCCAGAACCGACACGGCGATGGCTGCCACACGGACCAACTGATGCGTCCACATGGGGTAGCCGTCAGCCTGGCGCGGCCAGTGACGGCGCCCGATCAGCAGCACGTTGGCATAGAGCAGCAGCGCCCCCAGCGAGAAGAAATAGAAAAGCCCCGAAAAGCTGATGACTCCGCCGGCGAAGTCGCTGAAAGGATCGAAGACGCTCATGGGCGAGAGCATCCCGCTCAGCCAGGCCCAAACCGAATCGGCCACCGGCCCGATAAAGACGAAGAAGGAGCAGAAGACGGCGCCCAGGATGAAGGCGATGGTGGCGTTGTCGGTCAGCAGCGAAGCCAGCATGCCCACGGCGATAAAGGCGGCTCCGATCAGCCAGAATCCCAGGTAATTGCCGAACATCAGTCCCAAGTCGGGACTGCCCAGCCAGAAAAGCACCAGGACGTGGCTGAGCGACAGCAGCAAGGAAGCGGTATACACGCCCAGGGCGGCCGCATACTTGCCCAGCACGACCTCGAGATCGGTGGCGGGAAGCGTCAAGAGCAGCTCATCCGTCCCCTGCTTGCGCTCCTCCGACCACACCGACATGGTCAGTGCGGGGATGAAAAAGAGCAGCAAGTAAGGGAAGAACTCGTTGAGCTGGTCGAGATTGGCCAGGTTGTTGCGGAAGAAGTCCTCCTGCCAGAATCCCGCCGCCGCACTCAGGAAAATAAACAAGGTGATGAACACGTATCCCGAGGGATTGGAGAAGTAGCGGAGCAGATCGCGCTTGATCAAGGCCCAAACGATGTCCCAGTTGATCTTGAATTCCATTTATCCTGCCTCCCCTGCAGCGCCGGCGCCGTCGGAATCAGCCAGGTGCCCATAGTTGGTGAGCCGGTAAAAGGGTTGCTCCAGGGACCCGTTCTCTTTGAGCTCATCGGGAGAGCCGTCGAACACCAGGCGCCCGTTATGCACCAGCAGAACCCGGTCGGCCACCGCGTCCACCTCTTGCAGGATGTGGGTGGAAATGAGAACCGTCTTGGTGCGTCCCAACTGCTGGATGTTCTCGCGGAAGCCGCGGATCTGGTTGGGGTCGAGTCCCGCCGTCGGCTCGTCCATGATGAGCACTTCGGGATCATGGAGCAGGGCCTGGGCCAGCCCTACGCGCTGGCGGTAACCGCGCGAGAGCTTGCCGATGGGCTTCTCCAGCACCTGCTCCAGGCCGCACTGGTCGATGACCGTACCCAGACGGGCTGTGAGTTGCTCTTGCCCCATCCCGCGGGCCTCGCCGAAAAACTCCAAGAGTTCCATCGGCGTCATGTCCTCGTAGAGCGGACCGTTCTCGGGCAGGTATCCCAATTTTTTGACGGCCTCGATGCGCTGCGAGCGCACGTCCAGGCCGGCGATGCGGGCCTCGCCCTGGCTGGGGCTGAGATAGCCGGTCAGGATCTTCATGGTGGTCGTCTTGCCGGCGCCGTTGGGCCCCAGAAAGGCGACGATCTGGCCCTGAGGAATGGAGAAACTGATGTCTTCGATGGCGACGAAGGGTCCGTAATACTTGCTCAACCCTTGCGCCTCGATCATTGACTGCGATGGGGAACCGTCCATATCAACAATCTCCATGTTCATTACCGGATCGTGGTCGTGGTAACCGCCTCGGACCGGAATCGGTCCAGTATGGGAGAAAAAGAATTTAGCAAAAAGAACGCAATTCCTCAACCCCGACTCCACCGATTGCAATCTTGGCGTCGATGCACTAAAGTTGTTCAATCGCTCTATCGCAAACATCGGACACGGTTTTTCGGAGGCTGAGGTGAAGAAAGCGGCGTTTTTTCTGCTCTTGACTTTTCTCTCCCTTCCCCTGGCGGCCCAGGGTCCCAGCCGCGACGCAACCAGCACCTTGCAGGTCAAGGTCATGAAGGCGCCCGGCGAGGATACGCTGCCCCAGAGCATGATGCTGTCTGTGTTCTCCAACACGGGTTATTACAGCCAGGAGATCGTCCACCCCACCCGCGGCAACGTTTACCTGGACGGACTCAAGACCGGCAGCTACACCCTGCGCCTGGAAAGTCCCGGCAGGGAAACCGTGGAAACCATCGTGCGCATCGATTCCGGCTTCAGCACGGGCAGCCGCAAGACCGTCACCATACGCCTCGGCAAGCCCAGAGTCGACGCCGAACTGCCGCCGACCGACGAAAGCAAGGTCAGCGCCGCCTGGCTCGATTTGCCCAAGGACGTCCGCAAGGAAATCGACAAAGGCGATCAGGCCGCGGCCAAGAAGGACCACGAAAAAGCCGTCAAACACTACCTCAAAGCCTTGAAAAAGAAACCCGACGTCTTCCACGTCTACAACAACCTCTCGGTCGAGTATCTGGCCCTGGGCCAACCCGACAGAGCCATCGAAGCCCTGCACAAGAGCGCCGAGATCGCACCCGACCAGCCGGTGGTCTACCGCAACCTGGGAGCCATTCATCTTGATCTGAGCCAACCCCAGGAGGCCATCGGTTACCTGAAGAAAGCCGCCCAGATGGACGCGCAAGACCAAGAAACCGCCATGTTCATGGGCGAGGCCCATTACCAGCAGGAAGACTTCGGCCAAGCCCTGGCCTGGTTCCAGAAGTCGGAGCGCGACAGCGGCAATTCGGCCGAGTTCTACGTCTACACCGGCAACTGTAATCTGCGCACGGGAAACTACCAGGAAGCCATCCGCCGCTTCGAGCAGTTCCTGGAAGTGGAATCCGAGGGCTCCCGCGCCGACAGCGTCCGCGACGTTCTGGCCAAGGTCAAAGCCTTCATCCAGCAACAATAGTTCGACTTTAAAGTTCGAACAGTTCGAACTTGGCAACTCGGACTTCGAACTTCCCTAGTGTCCCTTGAATTCCGAAACCACCGCCTGCACCGAGGCCTTGGCGTCGCCGAAGAGCATGCGGGTGTTGTCCTTGAAGAAGAGCGGATTCTGGATGCCGGCGAAGCCGGTGGCCAGCGAGCGCTTGGAGACGATCACCGTCTTGGCCTTGTCGACGTCGATGATGGGCATGCCGTAGATGGCGCTGGACTCGTCTTCGCGGGCCGAGGGATTGACCACGTCGTTGGCCCCGATCACCAGGCACACGTCGATGGTCTCGATGATGGGGTTGATGTCGTCCATCTCCACCAGATTGTCGTAGGGCACGTCGGCTTCGGCCAGCAGTACGTTCATGTGTCCGGGCATGCGTCCGGCCACCGGATGGATGGCGTACTTGACCTCGCAGCCGTTGGCTTCCAGCAGATCGCCCAGCTCCTTGACCACGTGCTGGGCTTGGGCCACCGCCAGTCCGTAACCGGGCACCACGCAGACCGAAGAAGCGGCTTCCAGAATCAGGTAGGTGTCCTCGGGCGAGATGGGTTTGGCTTCGCCCTGCTCGCCGCTTCCCTTGGCCGGACCCGTGCTGACCGCTCCGAATCCGCTGAAGAGCACGTTGCCCAACGAGCGGTTCATGGCCTTGCACATGATCTGGGTGAGGATGATTCCGCTGGCTCCCACCAGCGATCCGGCCACGATCAGGATGTTGTTCTGAATCACGAAGCCCGCGGCGCAGGCGGCCAGTCCCGAGTAGGAGTTGAGGAGCGAGATCACCACCGGCATGTCGGCGCCTCCGATGGGCATGACGCTGAGGACGCCCAGCAGGAGCGAGATACCGATAACCACATAGAAGTAGGTCTCGGCCGTGGCGCCGGCGGGCTCCAAGGCGAACATGACGCCGGCGGCCACCATGCCCAGAAGCAGGAGGCTATTGACGAATTGCTGCCCGGGATAAAGAAAGGCGGGACCGACCTTGAGCGGCCCCAGCTTGAGGTCCTGCAGCTTGGCCCAGGCCACCAGGCTTCCGAAAAAGGTGACGCCTCCGATGAGGACGGCCAAGAGAATGGTGACGGAGAGAAAGAGCGTCATGGCCTGCGGATCTCTCACGTATTCGCTCCAGCCCACCAGCAGCGAGGCGGCGCCGCCGAAGCCGTTGAAAAGGGCCACCATCTCGGGCATGGCGGTCATGGCCACGCGCTGAGCGGCCACGGCGCCGATCAGGCCTCCGACAACAACCCCGATGGCGATGTACTGAAATTCCAGGATGCCCTGGTGAAAGAGCGTCGCCCCCACGGCCAGCAGCATGCCGAAAGCCGAAACCAGGTTGCCCCGGCGGGCGGTGGCGGGAGAGCTGAGCAGCTTGAGTCCCATGGCGAAGAGAAGGGCCGAGACGATGTAGACGAGTTCAATGGCGATAATCATTTACTACTGTCCCTTCTTCTTGAACATGGCCAGCATGCGGTTGGTCACCATGTAGCCTCCCACCACGTTGATGGTGGCGAAGGCCACCGCCAGGGTTCCCAGGATGACGCTGAGGCCCTCGGCTCCCGAGCCCGAGGCCAGCAGCGCTCCCACCAGGGTGATGCCCGAGGTGGCGTTGGCGCCCGACATGAGCGGCGTGTGCAATGTGGATGGGACCTTGGAAATCAGCTCGAATCCCAAAAAAATCGAAAGCATCAGGATAAAGGCCAGAAAGATTGCGACTTCGGCTCCCATTAGTTGCCCTCCTTTTGCTTGGCGCGGATATCCAGCAGCATCTGATTGACGACCTTGCCGGCGTGGGTGATGAGGCAGCCCTGGACGATCTCGTTTTCAAGGTCGAGCACCAGCTTCTTGCTCTCCTCGTCCCACAGGTCGGTGAGCAGATTGGTGAGGTTGCTGGAATACATCTGGCTGGCGTCGGCGGCCAGTTCTCCGGGCAGATTGACGAGACCGACCAGCTTGACCCCGTCCTTCTCCACGATCTCGCCGACTTGCGAGCCCTCGACGTTGCCCCCGCTTTCAACGGCCATGTCGACCACCACGCTGCCCGGCTTCATGCCCTTGAGCATGGCGGCGTCGACGATGCGGGGCGCGGGGCGTCCGAAGAGCTGGGCCGTGGTAATGACCACATCCGACTGGGAAATAATCTTGGCCATCCCTTTCTTCTGCATCTCGATCTGCTCCGGCGTCAGTTCCTTGGCGTAGCCCTGCTCGGTCTGTCCGGTCTCGCCCAGATCGATCTTGACGAACTTGGCTCCCAGCGAACGCACCTGCTCTTCCACCACCGGACGCGTGTCGAAGGCCTCGACCCGGGCGCCCAGGCGCTTGGCGGTGGCGATGGCCTGCAGTCCGGCGACTCCGGCCCCGATGACGAAGACGCGGGCGGGAGCCAACGTCCCCGCCGGAGTGGTCATCATGGGCAGTCCCCGGTTCAGTTGGCGGGCCGCCACGATGACGGCCATGTAGCCTCCCAGAGAAGCCTGGGAACTGAGCGCGTCCATCTTCTGGGCGTAGGTCGAGCGCGGAACCATCTCCATGCTGACGGCGCTGACGCCGGCCGCGGCCAGTTCGTCCACCAGCTCGCCCTCCTTGAAAGGGTCGAGGAAGGAGACGTGGATGGCGCCTCGCTTGAGCCAGCCAACCTCCTCGTCGGGAGGCTTGCGCAGGCGCAGCACGACGTCTGAGGAAGACACCAGCGCCTGGCGGTCGGATACCACTGCCGCGCCGGCTTCCTCATACTCTTCGTCGCCGACTCCGATGCTCTGCCCCAAGCCGGATTCCACCTCGATTTCGGCGCCTGCCGAGACCAGTTTCTTGACGTTGGGGGGAATCATCGAAACCCGCTTTTCGCCGGCATGAGATTCTTTGGGAATTCCGATCTTCATCGAACTGATAACCCCTTGTCTTGCGATTGTTTACCCATTTCGCGTGCATCTTAACAGGTGGATGGGCCGATAGCGAGCAGGGGGGAGAAAAAGACGTGACCCTCAACCGAGGATTTTCTTGATCCAGCCCTTGGTCTTGCCCTCGAAACGCCTTACGATCATCACCGAGGACTCGGAGAAGCGGGCCACTTTCTCGGGGATCTCGCCGAAGAGGACGCTGGAAAAGACCCCTTCGCGCGAAGAGCCCATGACCAGCATGTCGTACTCGGAAGCCGCCTTGACCAGCGAAGTGGCGATGCGGTCCGATTCGATCAGCAGGTGCTCGGACACCTTCTCAAGGGCTGTGCGCTGGACGGTCTTTGAAATCCACTCGTCGGCGATCTGACGGTCACGCTCCGTGGCGCCCTTGGCCAGCACGTAGCAACAGGCCACTTTGCTCTTATATTCCGACCGCAGTATAGCCACGAATTCGGCTGCCAGCGTAGCGTGAGGTCCACCGGCGGTGGGCAGCAGGATGCGTTTGAACTTGAAGGGTTCGACCAGCTTGACGGTCATCAGGTCGCAGGGAGCGTGACGGACAACCCGGTCAGCCACTTCGCCGAAGATGCGGTCGCGCGTGGTCGTATATCCCTTCCAGCCCATGACGATAAGCGAGGCGCCTTCGCTTTCGGCGGCCTGCAGAATGCCGTCATGAGCCTGGTGGGCTATGCGCAGCGCGGTGCGGGTGTGGACTCCGGCCTCGCGTCCCTGTCGCCTGGCCGCCCGCAGCAGGGGCGACTTCTGCTTGATGAAGCGCATTCCCTCGTGGATGGGAAGGTTCTGAGGTATGGTCACCACCGAGAGAACCACGATCTCGCCTTCTTTGGCCTTGGCGATGGGAACCGCCAGCTTCATCAGCGGCTCCACGTGATCGGGGTTGTGAATGGGGATGAGGATGCGGTAGTGCTTGATGGCCTGGGCCGCCGGACGCCCCACCTCCAGCACCTGCGGGATCTCGGTGGCCGCCTTCTTCTCGAAATAGGCGAAGTACACGAAGAGTCCCATCAGCAGCCAGGCGATGGCGATATACCAGGAACGGGGGTCGAACTTGAACTGGTAGACGGCCAGTCCCAGGTTGAGCACGATGGCCAGCAGCGGCGTGACCGGATAAAAGGGCACCCGGAACATGGCCTGCCGCTCTCCGGGGAACTTGCGCCGCAAAGCGATCAGGGCGAAGTTGACCAGCGCGAAGGTGAGCAGAAACATGAGGCTGGCCGCCGATCCCAGCACCTGGATGGGAAAGGCCGCCGCCAAAATGGCCGTCACCACCCCGGTGGCGGCCACCGCCAGATGAGGCGTGAGCCGGCGAGGATGGATGCGGCTCAGCGAGCGCAGCAACATCTTGTCGCGGCTCATGGAAAAGGCCACCCGCGAAGAGGCCAGCACCGAGGCGTTGAGCGCCGACAGAGTCGAGAGCAGGCCTCCGAAAATAATCAATCCCACCCCGAAAGAGGGCATGAACTGCTCGGCCGCCCTCACGATGGCCGTCTCCTGATAGGCGCCCAAAAACTCCCAGGACGAGCCTTCCTGAGGCTGAATGGCTCCGACACAGACGATGACGATGAGCAGGTAGATCACCACCGTGACGACGAGGGAGATCATGGTGGCCCTGGGGATATTGCGCTCGGGATGCTTGATCTCCTCTGAAACGGTGGCGATCAGGTCATAGCCTTCGAAAGCGATGAAGGTCAGCCCCATGGCCAACAACACGCCGTTGAATCCCAGAGGCAGAAAGGGATCGAAGCTGGCCGCCGCCTGGGCCGGCTCGGCGGCGATCTGGCGCATGCCGAAGTAGATGAAGATGGCCAGGATGATGATCTTGGCCACCGTCAGGATATTTTCCACCGACCCGCTGACGGCGGTGCCGTGAATGTTGATAAGGCTGAAGGCCAGGACGATGAGCAGGGTGAAGAAGATGATCGAGACTTGCTCGCCGAAAGTGCCCGCGGCCCATTTCGTGAAGAACGGCACTACGCTGTGCAGGCTTTCCCAGAAGTAGCTGCCGAATCCCAGTGCATAAAGGGCGCAGGCGATGATGTAGCAGAACCAGAGCATCCACCCCGATGCGAATCCCACAGGTCCGGGAAAAGCCGTTTTGATAAAGGCGTATCCGCCTCCCGACTTTGGATAGGTGGATGCCAGTTCGGCATAGGCCAGGGCCGTCAGCAACGTGACCAGTCCGTTGAGCATGAAGGCCAGCAGAGCCCCCGGCCCGGCCACTCCGGCTGCGATGCCGGTAAGTACGAAGATGCCGGCGCCGATCATGGCTCCGATGCCGATCATGGAGGCATCGAAGAGCCCCAGGCTGCGCGCGAAGGAAACTTCGTGGTTCTTGCCGCCGGCCGATTGCGATGGCTCGCCCATGGGCCATTGATTGTACGGCGCTGGCCTTCAAAGGTCCAATCGGTTTCTGACCGGGGGCCTTGCCGCCAGGTCAAACTTTTCCAATACGCGAGGAATCCTCCTCTGGCAAACTGAGAACCGTCAAATGCTCGTACATGGCGGCTGGAAGGGAGATCGGAGATGTCGTTCAAAAAATCAGGCGTTTACCGTTGAATGGCGGTTTGGTGGCGCACGGAATCGGAGGAGGAGGAACGCAGCCCCCACCTCTACATCATGAACGCCGACGGCAGCGGCCAGCGCAGGCTGATGGCCGAGTCGCTCGGCACCTCGGCTGGCGCCACCTTCTCGCCCGACGGCCTCCGCATGGTCTTTTCCCGCAAGGCCGAAGGACAGCCCAGCGACATCTTCGTGGCCAATGCCGACGGCAGCGATCCGCGGCGCCTCAGCGACGATGACCGCACCAACTCCTCGGCCGCCTTCTCACCCGACGGCTCGCTCATCGCCTTCTATTCCGATGACGGCGAAACCTCCAACATCGAAGTCATCCGTCCCGACGGAAGCGGCCGCCGCGCGGTCGTGAAGGGAGGCAAGCACTGGTATCCGCAATGGTCTCCCGACGGCGCCTGGCTCCTCTACACCACCGCCCCCGACCCCCAAAACCTCGACGACCTCGACCTCTACATGACCCCCCTGGACGCCTCCTCCCCGCCCCGCCCCCTCATCCAAGCCCCCGGCCGCGAGCCGAGGGCCGCTGGAGGCCGCATTAGAAGGTGCCACCCGATGCCGGTGTACAAGATCGCCGCAAGGATGCGCCTCCCCACTTGGCCGGGGGCCGAGCGTCTCTTTCGGCCATACCAGCCGGCCGGATCGATTCATCCAGGTGATGGCCATGATAATCGCCCGTGGTCGCTGAGCTAACCCGCGGCACTGAGGGGATCGCCGCAGGGATGCGCTTTCCCACCTGGAGACAAGCGGCCCGGCTCTCGGCCAGGCGTGCGCGGCGTCTGGCCGCGGCGGTGAGTTTTGCGAGGTGCGGAATTGCCATTGCAGCGCGTCAGAAGTTCTGAGCCACCCGTCGCGTTATTCCACGCTTTTCCAGCGTTCGCACCTTGGCCTTCAGGGAGCTTGTGCTGACTTCTCAACCCAGTCGGTGCCTCCGATGCCCTCGGTCGATCCCGTCACCAATGCCACTTTGCCTTCTATTCCCAGTTCCATCTCTGATTTCTCCTCAAAAGGGGAGCCGTCCTTTTGTTCCTTCGCTTTCTCTGGAGTCTATGAACGATGGCTGCTGGGGCGGATGTGTTTCAGGGACTCGGCACTTAGTGAGCTGGCCTTTTGGCTCTTAAGGCGGCGAGAGCGAAGAGGACGGCGGTTAGGAAGAGGGGCAGGGAGACGCTGAGGAAGGGGGGCCAGGCGCGGTAGGTGGAGAAGAAGAGGGTGAAAACCAATGCCAGTGCCAAGAGGGCCAAGGCTCCTGCCAGAGGGTGTTCCCAGGCCAGCCAGAGGGCGGAGCCGAAGATGGCCGCAGGGATGAGGTGGATGGCGAAGCCGATGAGCTTCTCCCACCACTGGCCAGGCAGGGAAAAAGCGTCCAGGCTGAGGATGGTGAGCAGGAGCAAGTAGGCTAAGCCGATGCCTCTGGCGGTCCAGAGGGCGATATTGCGAGAAGTGGCATCCATGAGACACCTCCTTCTTCCATGATACTCGCGAAGGGGCGCTGAGGTAACCCCGCGGCACTTACGGGATCGCCGCAGGGATGCGCCTCCCACCCGGCTGGGGGCCGAGCCGCCTTTCTGAGCGGGGAGACGGCTGGCTGGTTTTCTGCCTTCTCCAGTCTGTGGCCGGGAGCGGGATGCTCGCCTGAGCGGGGGAGGCGGCTGGCTGGTTTTTTCTGCGGCCGGGGGTGAGCCGCCTCGCCTGAGCGGGGAGACGGCTGGTTGGTTTTTCTGCCTTGCAGTCTGCGGCCGGGGGCGGGCCGCCTCCCCCGGCAGGAGGAGGCAGGCGGTTGGTCTTCTATTGGCGGTTTCTTACTTTCTCCAGTCGATGGTGCGGCCGGGGGTCCAGGGGGCGCCCAGGTCGGAGAGGCGTTGTTCCAGGGCCGGGACGCCGTTGCTGAGCATGTCGTTGATCTCAGCGATGAGAGGGTCGAACTCCTGCTCGATGATCTGGTAGACCTGCCGCTGGGTTCCGGTGGGATCGCCGATGGAGCGGAAACCCGTGAAGATGGTGGTGTTGACCCGCGATGAGAGCGAGGGGGGCTGGTCCTGGTCGAGGCGGCGCCGGGTGGGGTCGCCGAAAAGCGTGCGGCGGACGCTGTCCAACCGGTCTTCCAGGTTGTCGAGCTGATCTTCGACGTCCTGCGGATAGGGTTCGACCGCCTTGAGGGCGCCGCGCATCAGTTCCAGCTTGTTGCCCAGATCGCCCACTGCCTGGCGGGCGCCGTTCATGGCCCGGCTCAATTCCATCAGACGCCGGTTGAAGGCCAGCATGGCCTCGGGATCGCTGGGCGGGAAGGTACGGTCGCCCAGCAACGTGACCTGGAAGCTCTGCGGACCCGCCACCTGGGTCACCTGGCCGTTGACGCTCTTGGAGAGGGTCACGTTGTAGGTGCCCGGCAGCACCAGGATTCCCGAATCGACATCTTCGTCGGGATCGGCTGCATCGTCGTCGGCGCGGGTGATATTGGGGAAGCGAAGGTCCCAGTTGATGCGGTGTACGCCCTCGCGGGCCGCATGGCGCAGACGACGCACCTCGTTGCCCTGAGCGTCGGTGATGATGAAGAGCAGGAAGGGCTCCTCCTCTTCTTCCTCGGCCCGCATCTCGTCATAGGAGGGGTACGCGATGACTTCCTTGTCCTTGAACTTCTTGGACTCCTCTTCCTCGCGCTTGTCTTCGAGGGTCTTGATGGTTTCCTTGAAGTAAAAGGTGATCTTGGCCCCCACGTCGGGGTTGGGGGTGACGAAGAAGTTCTCGCCCTGAAAGCCTTTGCCGCCGCCTCCGACACGGCTGTAGGGGATGAACATGAGGCCGTCTGAAACCTCGAAGATGTGACCTTCCTGGTCGATCAACTCCTGGCTCAAATCGCGCAGGGCGCTGTAGTTGTCGAGGACGTAGAAGCTGCGTCCGAAGGTGCCCAACACCAGGTCGTTCTCACGCTCCTGGATGGCGATGTCGCGCACCGCGATGGTGGGCAGACCCGCCTTGATCTGCTTCCAGTACTGGCCTCCGTCGAGGGTGTAGAAGACGCCGAATTCGGTTCCCGCGAAAAGCAGGTCGGGATTGACGGGATCTTCGGCCAGGGCGTAGACCGAGCCGCGCTCGGGCAGGTTGGCGGCGATGGAGGTCCAGGACGCCCCGCGGTCGGTGCTCTTGAGGACGTAGGGCTTGAAGTCGCCCCGCTTGTGGTTGTTGAAAGCGGCGTAGACGGTGTCGTCGGCGTGGCGCGACGGCAGCAGTTCGTTGACGTAGGTCATGTCGGGAACGTCGGGGAAGGTGTCGTAGCGGGTCCAGGCGCCGCCGCCGTCGCCGCTGACGTGGACCAGCCCGTCGTCGGTGCCGGCGTAGAGCAGTCCTTCCACGCGGGACGACTCCTCGAGGGCCACGATGTTGCCGTAGGTGGACGTGGAAGCGTGCTTGGCCACGGCGTCCATGGGCCAGGTCTGACCCATCACCTCCAGGGTGTTGCGGTCGATCTGGCGGGTCAGGTCATCGCTGACGGCGGTCCAGCTTTCGCCGCGGTCGTCGCTGCGGAAGACCTTGTCGGCGGCGAAATAGAGGCGCGTTCGAGAGTGGGGACTGATGAGCAGAGGCGCGTCCCAGTTCCAGATGTAAGCGTTCTCGCCCGCTCCTTCCTGGGGCTGGATGGCGATGCTTTCCCCGCTGCGCCGGTCAAAGCGGGCCAGGTTCCCGTACTGAGACTGGGCGTAGATGATGTTGGAGTCTTCGGGATCGACCTGGGTCTCGAAGCCGTCGCCGCCCTTGGTGACGAACCAGTCGGCGTTCTCGATGCCGTTGCGGCTGGTGGTGCGGGACGGCCCTCCCAGGCTGTAGTTGTCCTGGGTGCCGCCGTAGACGTTGTAGAAGGGCTCGGCGTTGTCGACCTCCACCTTGTAGAACTGGGTGATGGGCAGCGTGGTCATGTAGCGCCAGTTGCGTCCCCGGTCGTAGGACTCGTAAACGCCCCCGTCGTTGCCGTTGAGCAGGTAGTCGGGATTGTCGGGATCGATCCACAGGGCGTGGTCGTCGACGTGGCGGTTGCGTCCGCCGTAGCGTTCCCAGGTGGCGCCGCCGTCGTGGCTGACCTGCCCGAAGGTGTCCATCGAGTAGACGCGGTCGACGTCGGTGGGATCGGCGAAGATCTCCTGGTAGTAGTTGCCGCGCGAGGTGTAGGAACTGCGCCTGCTCCAGGTTTCGCCGCGGTTGGTGGAGCGGAAGAATCCGCCCCGGCGCCCCTGGGCTTCCACGATGGCGTAGAGGACGTCGGGATCGGCGGGCGAGATGTCCATGCCGATGCGTCCCACGTGGCCGCCGGGAAGGCCCTTCATGATCTTGCGCCAGTTGGCGCCGGCGTCCTCAGACTTGTAGACGGCCGACTCGGGTCCTCCGTCGATGAGGGTGAAGACGTGGCGGCGGCGCTGGTGGGCCACGGCGTAAATGAGGTCGGGATCGCGGGGGTCGAGGTGGACCTCGCTGACTCCGGTGTGCTCGCTGATCTCGAGCACCTTCTCCCAATTCTTGCCGCCGTCGGTGGACTTGTAGAGTCCGCGGTCGCCTCCCGCCGACCACAGCGGACCGTAGGCCGCCACGTAGACCACGTTGGAGTCACGGGGGTCGACGGCGATCATCCCGATGTGCTCCGACTCTTTGAGTCCCATGTGCTTCCAGGACTTGCCGCCGTCCAACGACTTGTAGACGCCGTCGCCGTAAGCCACGCTGCGCTGGTTGTTGTTCTCCCCCGTCCCCACCCAGACCACGTGGAGATTGTTGGGATCGAGAGTGACGCAGCCGATGGAATAGGAGCCCTGGCTGTCGAAGATGGGATCGAAGGTGATGCCCTTGTTGTCGGTCTTCCAGACGCCGCCCGAGGCCACAGCCACGTAGTACTGGGCGGGGTTGTCGGGATTGACGGCGAAGTCGGCGATGCGTCCTGCGGTCAGAGCCGGGCCGATGCTCCGGAACTTGAGCGCCGGCGTTTTTACTTTGTAGAGAGGAGGCGTCTCGTCCTTTTTCTCTTCTTCCTCTCCCTCGGCTTGCGCCTCCTGGCCCTCCCCGCTTTGTTGCTGCTCCTGGAACAGGGGTGCGGAAAGGCCGTGGGCCGTAACCGGGGCCACCGCAACAGCCGCAAGAATCAACACCAGGACAAGCGTCACATGTCCCCCAATAGCTCTCACCTTCGTTTTCATGGTTCTTTTCCCGTTCTTGTGGTCGAGTGTTCACATTCGTTCTTCCCGTAATCCTAGCGGGAGAGAAGCGGCGAGTCGAGGACGCGCACCAAAATAAGGAAAATCGGCGGCATCGGGCTCCTTTTCCCGAAAGCGCAGGCAGCCTTAGAATGCAGGCGAAGGGATACGGTTTGACTGGACGCTGGACTTGGCTCTATCCGATCACGCTGACACTTCACCTGTTGGAGGAGTTGTGGGCCGCGGGCGGCTACCATCCCTGGCTGGCCAGTCATGGAGGAGCGGCCATGTCCACGGTCTCTTTCTTGGCTTTGACGGGCGCGGGCGTGGTGGCGCTGTCGGCAGGGCTCGCACTGCTGCGCGAGGACTGGCTGCAGTGGCTGGTCATGGGCCTGGCCTTCTTCTACCTGGTCAATACGGCGGCTCATCTTATCGAGTGCCTGTTGACACACTCCTTTTCGCCTGGCTCATTCTCAGGGGTATTGCTGTGGCTGCCGTTGGCTCTCTTTACGCTCTCCAGGACTCGGCAGCGGCACGGACGCATCCCGGCCTGGGGCAGGCTGCTGGCGCTGACCCTGGGGGGCCAGGCAGTCCTTACCTTCAGCTTGTGGCGTCCGCTGCTTTGGCAGGGCTAGTGCTGCCGGTCATAAATTCTGAGCCAGAGGCTCCGTTTCTTGTTCCTGACGGGGACAGACTCGCTATCCGAGCGCTGCCGGTCATAAGTTCTGAGCCAGTGCCGCCGTTTTTGTCCCTGAAAGAAACAGATTCGCCAGCCCAGCGACTGTGTTGGAAGTCAAGTCCGGGCTCGCTGAAGGCAAGCGATTCGCTAGCCCAGGGTCAGCCCCGGCGAGCGCAAGCGAGACGGCGGCGCCACCCTGGGTTTCAGACGGCAAAGGTGCGAACGCTGAAAGCGTGGAATAACGCAACTGGGTCACTCGAAACATCTGACGCACTGCATCAGCCGGCCATGGCCGCAAGGATGCGCAGGCCACCACTCAGAAGCGGGAGGCGGCCAGTTCGATGTCGGCGTTGGCCCAGGCCTTCTCGAACCGCTCTTTGACCAGGGCGGCCTGATCTTCTTTGCCCTGGCGCATCAGGGCCTGGTGGAGCCCGAAAAGGGCCCAGCCGTTCTCGGGATTGCGCTTGAGGTCCTCCCAGTAGACCACTTCGGCTTCAAAGTCGCGTCCCGCTTCAAGCAGCACGGCGCCCAGGTTGAGGCGGGCCGGGAAGTCCCAGTCGGCAGGTTCGGTGTAGGTCATGCCGTCCTCGTAGCGGACGGCCGTCGACAGCTCTGCCACGGCCTCGTCGTAGCGTCCCTTGCTGGCCAGGATCTCGCCGGCCAGCACGTGGCGGGCCACCTGCAGAACCAGTTCGCCGGGATTGGACTGGGCGTGCTGGTCATCCATGCCGGGATCGTTGAGGAGGACGTTGAGGCGGTCGAGTTCGGCAGCGGCCTGATAGAGGTGTCCCTGGCCCCTGAAGGCCATTCCGCGGGCGTAATGCCAGACACCGCGCACCAGTAGCGCCTCTTGGGGAGGCTGAGGCTCGGCCAGGATCTCGTCCCACTTGCCGAAGCGGACTAATGCGAAAAAGGGCGCGATGCGGAAGTTGGAAACGTGATGAGCCATCTCGTCGGGCACCTTGCTGGCTGTCTTGCGGGCGGCGGCGATGGCTTTCTCGCCGGCTCCTTCGCGCGAGGCGGCGGCCCAGATGAAGTGGATGTTGTGGGGGTAATAGCCCTCGGGATAAAGCCCTTGAGCGGCGCACTGGGTGATGTAGTCCTCGTCGGCTTCCACCGCCATTTCGTTGCTCCTGGTGGCGTCGGCGTAGCGTCCCACGCGGATGTAGACGTGGGAAGGCATGTGTACGATGTGTCCGGCGCCGGGCATGAGTCCGCCCAGCTTGTCGGCGCTGGGGACGGCCAGATCAGGCTCGGGCGAGGCCTCCACGGCGTGAATGTAGTAGTGATGAGCCCCGGCGTGATCAGGATGCTTTTCGATCGTCTCCTCCAGCACCCGGGTGAACTCCACCGTGCCGGGACGCGGCGTGCCGTCCTTGTTCCAGTATTCGTGCCCGGGCCAGGGATTGACGTTCATCACCGAGGCGGCGAAGAAGGTCTGGATGTCGGGATCGTCGGGATAGTCGTTGGCCACCTTGCGCATGGCGTCGCGGTAAGCCTCGTCCAAGGGCAGCCGCTCGGCCTCGGGATCTTCAGCGTAGCGCTGGGCCAGGGCTTCGATGAGGGCTTTTTCCTTGTCGCTGACCGAGCCGCGCAGGGCCATGGCCTTTTGGATGGCGGCATAGGCCTTCTTGGCGTTCTCGGGACCCATGCGCGAATTGATGTTGGGTCCCAAAGCCAGAGCCTGTCCCCAAAAGCACATGGCGCAGCCGGGATCGCGCCGGGCCCCCTCGCGGAAGGCGCGGATGGCTTCGGCGTGATTGAAGCCATAGGTCAGCGCCAGTCCCTGGTCGAAAAACTTCTGCACGTCCTGGTTGGCGGCGGTAATGGAATAGGAGTGGTCGCCCAGCCCCTCCAGGTAAGGGGCGATCTGCCCTTCCTCCAGCCGCGGGTCGGTCTTCCAGCGTTCGTCGTCGTTCTGAGCGGCGAGGGCGGCGCTGGCCAATAGCACCAAACCGCAGATCATCAAAGACTTCTTAATACTCATCGCTTTGCCTCCGTCACAGTTCAGTCTACAGCATAAGGCATAGACTGCTCTTAACTGCATGCGAAGAATCTGCGGAAAAGGGATCATGGCCCTCATCTCACACATTCGCGATGGAGGCAAGTTGGTCAGAATCGCCATCGAAGGAAAAAGCCGGGGCAGGCAGCGAACCTCCTCAGGGATGTCCGTGGCCGTTGCTTTCCAGCTCAATGGCTGTGACCGTGCCCGAAGTGGGATCGAATTCCTGAAGGGCCGCCATCGACGCCCGGTTCGGGCCAGAGGCTCGAACACGAGCCTGCCCGCCTTGTCCCGGCCGCCGGTTGAGGATGGCCCTGACGACAGTCAGCCGCGTCGAGTTGAACTCTTTGAGGACTTCCCCGAAGCGGAGTTCCAGCTCGGGATTCGTCAGGTCGGGCACGCCCAGACGGTGCCACTTGAATTCGATGCCGGGACATTGGTTGTCTTCCACGCTGGCCATCGAATAGATGACCTTGCGGCGGAACTTGAAGCGGAACAGGCCCTTGATCAAGCCGGCAGGGGAGAAATGCTCCAACCACTTGCGCACGCTCGGTGAGCGGTGCAGCTTGAGCCTCCAGTAGAGACGCTTCAGGTCTTTGTGCTTGGAGATCCTGAGCAACTCATGGTTCCAGGTGATGTTCAGATTTCTCTCTTCAGCATCGCCGATCTTGATGGTCATGCCCTCGGGATCGAAGGGCTCCTCAAGAAAGATATCGAACTCCCTGTCCGGATGGCCCCTATTCTTCTCTAAGTTGTAGTCGGAACTCAGGCTAGCCCTCAACACGGGAGCCCTGAATACGAAGCCGTATTCCGGAAGCCGAATCTCAAGGCCCCGGACCTCGGCCTCAACACTCGTCTTGGCCGAGCTTTGACCCCGTATGAGTCCTTCCACCGACGTGGATGCCGCCTGGAAGGAAAGAACTGCATTTCCCTGCGGCCCTTTGCTCTCTTCTTTGGCTCGGCCTCCGATACTGGGAAGACACCCCGAGGCCCACACAGTCGGAGCGTCACCCCGATTATCGGGGGCTTCGTTCTGGGCGCCGCCGGTGCCGAAAGTGGCCGCAACGCCAACCGCGCCGCCGCGAAACATGAACCGATCATCGTCTCCAAAAGCGCCCCCGCCACCCTGGTTGGCAAGCCGCGTCGTTTGAGCAGGTGTGTCATTCATCGTTTAGACTCGCTTTCCCTTTTGAGGTTGTGAGAGACGCCAAAACCGCGCTCTCCCCGTCCTCGTGCCTCTCTTGTTCGTTCAGGAGTAAGTAGGGCCGGGGGCGCCAACTGTTCGGAAAAAATCAAAGTCGAAACGTTAGACGGCCTGAAAAGGACTTTTCGGCCCTTGACGACCGGCTGCCAGGCTGCTTAAATCAGCCGCAAGACGCAATACCTGGCAGGACTGCACCTCCGGCAGACTGATTTTTGCGAACAGTTGCGAGAGTTCCCATTACTTACTTGTCAAGACTGCCGTTAAGCGGCGGCGGGCCGATGTAGTTAAGTTCGATTGGAGAACCTTTGTGGCAAGGACTTCTCGCAGCAACCTTTTGAGGTTCTCGACGCCCCGCGACCGGAAAGAGAACCGGTTTTCAGCCGGAGTTGAGCCCTGCTCGGATTCCTCGAATTCGAGGTTGGCCATGTCACGCTCAGAACGTGATCTCAAAGCTAAGCAGTGGCTGAGAAAGATTGCCCAGGAAGGAGATCACGAGGCTGGCGGCATGCTCTACAAGACCTTTTCACATCCGATCATAAAGTTCCTATACGGCATGCTGGGCATTTACGAAGATGCCGAAGGAGTGTTTCACGACGTGATGATCGCAGTCTGGACGGGAGCGGCAAAAAGATACCGGGGCGGCAATCCGACCAGCTACTTGTTCGGCATCGCCCACAAACAAGCTCTCGCAAGGATCTCGAGAAGGACTCCCTCGGTCGATCCCGGGCGACTATTCGAATGCGAAGACCACAACCCCCTGATCGACGAACTCCTGATCAAGCACGATCTGACAATGCGAATGCTGAGAGGGCTGCCCCAACCAGACCGGGAGCTTCTGATCCTCTCCGAAGTCCATGAACTCTCTTCTATTGAGATTGGGAAGATCCTCAACCGTCCTGACGGAACAGTCAGACGACGTCGACGTGAGATCCTTGAGAGGCTGCGAAGCTCCAGGCTGGGAAAATAAAGAACCTAAGGAAAGTGGTTGAATGAGTCACGAAGACCTTGAAATGCTGTTGCCTGATTACGCGGCAGGGCAACTTCCCCGGCTTCAGCGCTGGAGAGTGAGCCGTCACCTAAGAGGCTGCTCCTCTTGTCGGCAAGCGGTGGAGGATTACCGGCAAATCAGAGCGTCAGTGCGCAAGTGGTCCGACGACATCCCCCAACCTTCGCCGGAGAACTACGACCGGTTCATGAGTTTCATCGCCGAGACCGAACCGGCCCCAGACGATTCGGCCCGCACCCTGCCCGTCTGGATCTGGAAGACCGTCCCGCTCACGGCGGCCGGCCTGCTGGCCGGCCTGAACCTGACGCTCGGTTTTCAACTTGCCGATCTCAAGTCTCCCCGTGATTTCGAGCTGGTCAACCTAACTAACGTCCGAGGGCCGGGTTCCCAAGGCCAAAACTCCGACACCCTCAACGTCCCGGTGGCAGAAGAACAGCGCTTTGTCGCCTTGCAGATCGACATCAACACCTTCGATGACGCTTTGCAGCAGTTCATCGAGTTCAGCGAATTCCAGTGCAGCCTTCGCGGCGAATCCGGAGAGGAGCCTTTCGGAACTTGGCAGGCGACCGGCCGGAGTCAACTCAATCTGCTGTTGCCGGCCCAACCGCTGGGGATTGGCAAGATCTGGACCCTGACCATTGAGGGCCGCAGGGATTACGATAACAGGCTTGTGCCCATCAGAAGCGTTTCCTTTGTCACCACGCGGCCACTCCCTCGTGAATAGGTGCAAAACCTCCAGGAGAACCATCGATGAGAGAATGGGTAGCGATTCTCACAATGCTCCTGACCGCTTGCAGCCAGGGAACAGCACCGGAAGAGCCTGGCGAGGCCGAGGAGCGTATCATCTCGGCAATCCGGAGCGGCGACTGGACAGAAGCGTCCAATGCCGCCAAGAGGACCCTCGAAACCTGGCCCAATCTTCCCGAGGTGCAGCAACTCAAGTTTCGGCTGCTGAGAGCCGAAGCCCATCTGGGGGCCCGCGAGCTGGCTCAGGCGGCGGTTCTTCTTCAGGCCGAAATCCCGGAAAGCGAGGAATTCGCCCGCCTGCGCGTGAGACAGCAGATGTTGAGGGCAGACATCCCGCGCTACCGCAGCCGGGCCGAGCCAGACGAAGAACTGGGACTCGAGTTGCGCCGTTCAGCCATCGATCTCTACGACAAGGCCTTAGCGGAAGCTGAAGAACTCGGCGACAGCCTCCTGAGAGCCGAAATCCAGAACCGCCAAGGCCAGCTCTTGATCCGGATGGGCGAGTTTGCCACGGCTGAAACGGCCCTGCTGGAGGCGCTGGACTCGGCCCGCGAGGAAGAAGACGTCTACCTTGAATCCCTGGCCACTTTGAATCTTGGCTATCTGAATCTGGCCCGCCACCATTGGGACAAAGCCCTCAATTGGCAGGAGCAGGCCCTTGAGGCGGGCCGAAAGGCGGGTTCGCGCATCGTCCAGCAAGTCGCCCTCTTGGATCTGGCAATCAGTCATCGCAGGCTGGGACATTTCGAGGAGTGCCGTCAACGGTGTCGCGAGATGCTGAACTGGGAGGAGGCGCCTGCCTTCGACGTCGCTGAATGTCTTGGAGAGATCGCCAACAGTTACGTGAGGGAAGGACGCTATGCAGAGTCCGAGGAGCATTTCCGTTCGGGCATAGCCAAGGCCTTGGAGCTTGAGGAGCTCCATCAGGCCGGGCGCCTCGCCGGCAACTTCGCCGTTGCTCTGCTGCTGCAAGAACGGTGGGAGGAGGCCGAGGACTTCAATGCCAGGGCGATGGACTGGAAACGCTCACAGGGCGACGTCAGGAGTTTGATCTATCAGCGGCTGACCCTGGCCCGCATCCACCTGGGCCGCGGGGAGTTCGACCGTGCCGAAGTCATCCTGAAGACGATCCTGCAGGACCCGGATCTGCATGCTCAACTCCGCTGGGACGCCATGGCGGGACTAGCCAAGATCTCCGCGGCGCGGCGCGATTGGGACGAGGCCGACCGCTACTACCGACAGGCGCTTGCCGTCATCGAGCGCTCCACCGACCTTCTGCAGGAGCAGATTCACCGCATCGAGTTCTTCGCCGTCCTAGCCCGCTTCTACCACGACTATGTGGAGATGCTGCTCCAGCGGGGTAAAGTGGCCGAGGCCCTGCAGGTGGTGGAATCCAGCCGGGCCAGAGTACTGGCGGAACGATCCGAAAACGCCGCTATGCTGCGTAACGGATACCAAGCGCCCGATTATCAGGGAGCGGCCCGGCGCTCAGACAGCGTCTTCCTCTCCTACTGGCTGGGACCCGAGCGTTCCTGGCTGTGGGAAGTTACGGCACAGGGCATTGACGTACATGAGATTCCCAACCGGGCCAGAATCGCCGATTGGGTGGAACGTTATCAAGACTCGGTGATCCGAGAGCGCAATTACTCAACGGCGTCCAAGCTGGGACAAATACTCTACGAACGATTGGTGTCACCCGCCGACATCGCCCCGGGCAGCACGGTTTACCTGGTCGCCGACGGACCTCTGCATGGACTGAATTTCGAAACTCTAGTCGTGGACGGGCACCAGCCTCATTACTGGATTCGGGACGTCACCCTGATTTTGGTGCCCACGCTGGATCTGATCGCCGCGCCAAGCGAGGCCGAGGGTCGAGCGGACCGGGTGCTGCTCATCGGGGATCCGGAAGAAATGCCCCCATGGGGCCGGCCTCCCCGAGCCGCCGAGGAAATCCTGGTAATCATCGAAAGTCTGCAAGAGCGGACCCATCTCGTATTGCGCCGCGCCGAGGCCACGCCAGAGAGGTATCTGGAAGAAACAATGAACCAGGGCTTCAGCTTCATCCATTTCGCAGCTCACGCCGAAGCAAATCAGGAGAAGCCGCTGGAATCGGCGATCATCCTGTCCCGCTCCTCCCCTCTGAAAGCTTTTAAGCTCTATGCCCGCGACATACTGAACCAGGGCGTAGGAGCTGACCTGGTAACGCTCTCCGCCTGCCACAGCGCGGGGGCTAAGGCCTATTCTGGCGAAGGTCTGGTCGGCTTTGCATGGGCTTTTCTGCAGTCTGGTGCACGACGGGTTGCGGCAGGTCTGTGGGAGGTGGACGGAGACGCCACCTTTCATCTTATGCAGCACTTCTACCGTCAGATGTCTCGCGAGGTCGCCCCCCCTCAAGCTCTGCGCAGCGCCAAACTCAGGATGCTTGATTCCCAGAACGAGAACTTCCGCCAGCCCTTTTACTGGGGAGCCTTCCAACTCTTCGTCCAGCACCCCGAGTCTCTCAACGGTTCCCAGCCGCGCTGAAGAAATCCGAACAGTGAGCCTCCTCTGGAGGACTTACTTAAAAGAGGCACAGATTAATCAATCACTCTTTGATCTTCAGCCGGGTCGAGTTGTGCCTGGCCAGGTCTGATGGAGGCTGAAGATCTGCCCTTGAAAAGGAGCAGAGATGCTAGAACAAACGGTACCAGAAGAAATGCTTGACTTGGCGTCGGTACAAGCGGGAGCCGAGGAGGACCTGCTGGGCATGGCCAACGTGCAAGGAGTGGCCTTGGGACACAAGGTCAAGGACGGCCAGGAGACCAAGGAGCCCGCCATCTCGGTGCTGGTCTCTCACAAGGTCGACCCCGCCCTGCTGTCGTCCGAAAACAGGGTCCCCAAGTCGATCAAGAACGTCAAGACCGACGTGGTCGAAGTGGGGGAGATCTTCGCGGGCGACCAGTCTCCCGGCAATGCCTCGGAAGAAACTGAGGCGGATGCCGGAATCCAGGCCGCGCCCTTCTCTCCAGGGCTTCGGCGGCGCCTGCGCCCCGCACGGGGCGGCTTCAGCGTCAGCCTGGCCCATCAGGGAGGCACGGGAACGATCGCCACGGGCTGCTATGACTTGACCCCTTTCCCCAGCAAGCCCTCGGCCTACTACATCCTCAGCAACAACCACGTGCTGGCCAACTCCAATGCGGCGCCCATCGGCTCCGCCGTCATCCAGCCCGGACGTGTCGACGGAGGCGTCTTTCCCCGCGACTTCATCGGCAAGCTGAGGCGCTTTATCCCTATCCGCTTCATCAGCGGAGGCAACGCGCCCTGCAACTACGTGGACGCCGCCATCGCCGAATGCAACCTGCAGGACCTCGACCGCGATCCCTTCTGGGGCGGACCGGTCAAGACCCTCTACACCGCGCCCAAGGTGGGCGACATCGTGCAGAAGGCGGGACGCACCACCGGCTTCACCACCGGCCGCGTAACGGCCATCAACGCCACCGTCAACGTCAACTACGGAGGCGGACGCGTGGCCCGCTTCTGCCGACAGATCGTCACTTCCGACATGAGCGCCCCGGGCGACTCGGGAAGCCTTGTCACCAATCTGGACGAGGGGGCGGTGGGCCTGCTCTTCGCCGGCTCGTCGGTGGCCACGATCATCAACAACATCGCCTTCGTCCAGCTCCTTCTGCGCGTGCGCATCACCGAGAAGTAGCGTCCACCGCGATGGCGCATCGTGGACCCGAAAGGCATGCTACGATGACTCTTATAAAGGGATGGAGGCTTCCCGAAGCCTCCATCCCTTGAGGAGAAAACCGGCCATGAGTCAACAAAAGAAAACCATCGCCTCAGCCCTGCGCAAGGCCGAGTCCTGGCTGGACGAAATCGACGGCGTGGAAGGCGTGGGTCAGGGCAAGTCGGGCCAGGAAGACTGCATCACTGTCTTCGTCTCCCACGAGGCGGTGGCGGAGAAGCTCCCCAAGGAACTCGACGGATTCAAGGTCGTGGTCAGCGCCGGCGGCCATTTTCAGGCCCTTTCCTAGCGCCAGATCCACCACCGGCCTCCAGTCTCACCGCCACAGTCATTGACGGGGCAGTCCGCGAGCAAGCCGTCTGGCCCTCGACGAAGTCCGCTCGGAGTGACCGAGACGCCGGGCACGGTATACTTCGGCTATGCCCGCCTCTTCCTCAACGCTCGGCCGACGGCACCTGCTGGGCAGCGTGGTTTGCCTGGGCTTGACGCTGATCGTACTGGCCCTGATGGGCAGGCCCTGGTGGTGCAAGGGAGGGGAGGCGGATCTGTGGTCGGGGGCCATCAACAGCTTCCATAACTCCCAGCACCTCTTCGATCCCTACTCCTTCACCCACGTTCTCCACGGAATCGGCTTCTACGCACTGCTCTGGCTGCTGACGCGCCGGCGCTGGACGGTGCTCGACCGGCTGCTGGCGGCTCTTGTCATGGAGTCGCTGTGGGAGATCGTTGAAAACACGAGCTGGGTGATCGAGCGCTATCGCGAGGAGACCATGGCGCTGGGATACTATGGAGACAGCGTGGCTAACTCGCTGGGCGATATCCTGGCCTGCATCGCCGGCTTCGCCCTGGCCGCAAGACTTCCCGTGTGGGCCTCGATCAGCCTGTTCATCGCCATCGAAGCGCTGCTGCTGTTCTTTATCCGGGACAACCTCCTCTTGAACATCATCATGCTGTTATGGCCGCTGGAAGCCATCAAGTCCTGGCAAACGGGGGGCCCATGATGCCGACAAGCGATAGTTGTTATCAGACTATGTTATAGTGATAACATGATTAGGACCCAGATCTCCGTCGACGAGGCACTCTACGAGCGGGCCAAGGATGTTGCCAGGAGGCAGGGCATCTCACTTGCGGAGCTTGTTCGCCGCGGCATCGAGGAAATGGTTTCCCGAGTGCCCGCAGACAAGCCTTGGATGGCGTATGCCGGGATGGTAGAAGGTGAGCCAGACGATAGCGAGACTATCGATGATGTCGTGTACGGGCGCGACACCCCATGAGTCTAGCCAAGGTTTTCCTCGACAGCGGCATCTTCATTGCTTTCCTCAACGCCCGCGATAAGCACCACGCCCGGGCGCTCGCTCTGTTTGACGGTCCTCAGGTCCGCTGGCATACGTCCTCATTGGTGCGGTCCGAAGCCTACTCATGGTTTCTCCACAAGTACGGGGAGGAGACGGCTCGCCAGTTCCGGCTTTTCATCGACAACCTCGACGGTTTGGTCGTCTTCGACACTGATCCTGAACACCATGCGGAAGTCGGCAGGACGCTCGACTCGCTACGCGGCTCCAAGCTGACCTATGTCGACGCATCCAGCCTCGCTCTTATGGCCAGGCACGGCATCGGGCAGGCCTGGGCCACGGACCGCCATCTCGGACTGACGGGAATCCAAATCCTCCCGCGCATCTGAGCCGTTTTCCACCCCCGGATTTCCCGGTTTCAGGGGGGGAACGTGCTCCAGTCGCCGAAGGAGAGTTCGCGCGAGGCGAATGGGTAGATGACCAGGCGGGTCTGGGGGGAGAGAGTGCTGGAATTGAGGAGCGGGCGGCTGCTGCGTCTTTTTGGGGAGACCTCCGTCTACGGGGGTGAAAGGAGTTTTGAGAATGAAGGAAAACCACGTTTCAGCGGTTGAGTTTCCGGGGCAGACCCGCATACATATCGGACTGGCAGCAGGCGATCTCGATCGCTCGCGCGCCTTCTACCGCACCCTGTTGGGCGTCGAACCCTCCAAGGAGAGGCCGGGCTACGTCAAGTTCGAACCCGCAGATCCTTCGGTCAATCTGACCCTCAACCAGAGCAACGGCTCAAAGGCCACGAGCAACCTGCCCACCCACTACGGCATTCAGGTCAAGTCGACCCAGGCCGTGGAGGAGGCCTCGCAGCGACTGCGCCAGGCGGGAATCGAGGTCAAGGTGGAGGAGCAGACCGCCTGCTGCTACGCTGTACAGGACAAGGTCTGGGCCAACGACCCCGACGGCAACGAGTGGGAGGTCTTCGTGGTCACTCAGGCTGACGCGCCTGAGCGGCGGCAGGCCGACAGCGACTGCTGCAGCGAAGCCGAGACCGAGTGCTGCAGCGAAGAGGACCGGCAGAGGATCGCCGCCGCGGGAGCGGGCCAGGCCCGGACGGAGTGTTGCAGCCGATGACGAGTTCCCGGCCAGTAACGACCGAGGAGGTTTACGGGCTCCTGAGTTCCAAGCTCAGGAGCTTTCTCCTCTCCCGCACCCACGACCGCCAGGTCGCCGACGACCTCTTGCAGGAGACTTTTCTGCGCGTCCACCGCAAGCTGGACTCGGTGCGGGACGAGCAGCGGCTCAATAGCTGGGTCTTTCAGATCGCCCGCAACCTGGTCATCGATCACTACCGCGCCCGCGGGCGCACCGTTGCCGGCGACCTTGGCGAATCCCCGGCGGACGCTGTGCCCGGCCCATCCTCCTCGACGCCGAACTTGAATCGGGAAGTCGCCTCCTGGCTTCCGGCCGCCTTGGATTCCCTGCCCCCCGAATATTCCCGTGCGGTACGCCTCTACGAAGTAGAAGGGCTCTCCCAGCAGGAGATCGCTGAGCGCCTGGGACTCAGCCTTTCGGGCGCCAAGTCGCGCATCCAGCGGGGACGCCGCAAGCTCAAAGGGCTGCTCGAGGACTGCTGCCGCTTTCAATTCGACCGCCGCGGCAACGTCCTCTCCTACCATCCGCGAAACTGCTCCTGCGAGGACTGCGGCTCCTGATTTCGTATCGTCTTTCCCGGCAGGGAGCAAGATGCTAGAATCACGTCGTTTCTGATTCCAAAACCGCACGTAGTCCTTGAGCGAACGAAGCATGTCCTTACGCCTGCTGGAAATCACGGGACCTAAGGAAGAGATCGAGGGCGTCCCCGATCTGCTGGAGGAGATCCCGCTCGTCCATCTGTGGACGTCGGCTCCCGAGAACGCCACCCGTCAGGTCCGCATTCTGCTCGACGCCCAGCAGGTGGAATCCGTTTCCGACAAGTTGCTCTCGCATTTCGGCTCCGACTCCGGCTTTCGCCTCACTTCCCTTCCCGTGGAGGCCACTATTCCCGCGGCCGAGCAGGACGAGGAGGAAAAGGACTCTGAGGGGGATAAGCAAGAATCGAAAGACTCCGGACCCAAGAGAATCAGCCGCGAGGAGCTTTACCAGGACCTCTCTCAGGCCAGCCGCCTGACGCCCGTCTACCTGGCCATGGTGGGCCTTTCGACGGTGGTGGCGGCGGTAGGCCTGATTCGGGGCGAGGTGGCCATCATCATCGGAGCCATGGTGATCGCGCCGCTGCTGGGACCCAACGTGGCCTTGTCGCTGGCCTGCACGCTGGGCGACCCCAAGCTGGCCAAGCGTTCCATGAAGGCCATCGCCGCCGGATTGGTCACTGCGGTCGCCTTGTCGCTGCTGGCCGGAGCCCTGCTTAACGCCGATCCGCGGGAGCCCCAACTGGCTTTGCGGACAGGGGCCGACGTGGGCGACATCATCCTGGCGCTGGCGGCCGGCGGCGCCGGTTCGCTGGCCTTTACCAGCGGCGTTCCCGCCGTGGTGGTGGGCGTGATGGTGGCGGTGGCCCTGCTGCCTCCGCTGGTGACGGCGGGATTGCTGGTGGGCGCCGGATATCCTTCGCAGGCTTTGGGAGCTCTGATGCTCACCTTGACCAACGTGACCTGCGTCAATCTGGCCGCCGTGGCCACCTTCCTGATCCAGAAAGTGCGTCCGCGCACCTGGTGGGAGACCAAGCGGGCCAGGAAGGCCACCCGTATCGCCGCCGCCACCTGGATCACCATGCTGGCTGTGCTGCTGGGTTTGATGCTGGCGGGGTACGTGAAGGGCGTCTGAAAAAAAACGCCCTCCCGGAAACACGAAAAAGAGAGATTGCCGTATCATCGGGCCCATGGACGGGCAGCTATCGTTGTTTGAAGAGCAGATGCCTACGGGACGCAAAGTCCTTCCCGCGCCGGTCGACGAGTCTTTGCGCCACACGGCCGAGAAGTTGCCGGCGGGCATCCGCCTGGGAACCTCAACCTGGTCTTTTCCGGGCTGGAAGGGCATCCTCTACGACCGGGGCGCAACCTCGCAACTGCTGGCACGGCATGGGCTGTGGGCTTATGCCCGCCATCCTTTGCTGCGAGCCGCTGGAGTCGACCGCACCTTCTACGCTCCCATCACCGCCGAGGACTTCGCGGCTTACGCCCAGGACGTCCCTGAAGGCTTCCGCTTCCTGGTCAAGGCCCACGAATACTGCACGGTCGCCCATTTTCCCCTCCACAACCGCTACGGCGAGAAGGCGGGGCAAGACAACGCTTACTTTCTGGATTCAGACTACGCCGAGGAATTCGTCGTGCGCCCCTATCGGGAAGGCTTGGGCGACAAGGCGGGCGTGCTTCTCTTTCAGTTCAGTCCCATGGACGTGGGCCGGCTCGGGGGACGCCGCGTCTTCTGCCGGCGGCTGCTGCGCTTTTTGACCTCGCTTCCTCCGGGCCTCCACTACGCCGTGGAACTGCGCAACAGCGAACTCTTTCAGGACGACTACCTGAAGGTGCTTGAAGAAAGCGGCGTCGTGCATTGCCTCAACATCCATCCCACCATGCCGCCCATCAACCGCCAGGCCGAGAGGATCCGCCATCTCCCCGGCCCCACCGTCATCCGCTGGATGCTGCATACAGGACTCACCTACGAGTCGGCCGGCCAGCGCTATCATCCCTATGATCGCCAGGTCGATCCCGACCGCCCCACCCGTCAGGCGGCGGCCACCATCTGCCGTTCCGCCGCCGCTTCGGGACGGGACGTCTACGTCATCGCCAACAACAAGGCCGAAGGCTGCGCACCGCTCACCCTGTTCAGCCTGGCCGAAGCTATCGTCGCGTCCCATGAGGACTGAGGACCAGAAGCCCTATGAAAGACTGGAAAATCACAACCACCATCCCCACCTTCGCGGTTCCCGAGCTGCAAGCCGGCATCGACTTCTACACCCGCCTGGGATTTGAGACCGACTGGAGCTGGCCCGACGACAATCCCACCCATGCGGGCCTCTATCGGGGCGAGTGTTCCATCATGCTCTGCAAATCCGAACCCTGCGAACGGGCTGACGTGTACTTCATTGTCGACGACGTATCTGCCTGCCATGCCCAGGTCATGAAGGGAAGGTGCTGGGAAATGGTCTCTGAGGCGGCCGCCCTCGCCAATCGCGAAGATTGCCCGCCCAAGCAGGCCCTGCACCCGCCCGCGGAGCCGGGCGATACCGACTATGGACTGCGGGACTTCTCCGTCGTCGATCCCTGGGGACATCACATGACCTTCGGAGAGGTGATGCGATGACGGACAACTTGAGAGGTAAGGAGCAATGAACCAAGAGGAGAAGAAGCCCGGGCTGGGGACGCAGGCCGTCTGGGGCGGCGAGGACGAACTGGGCTGGCAGGGCGCCACCCAGGTTCCACTGGTGCACAGCGTGACCTTCGGCTTCGACGACGTCGACACCTGGTTGGAGGTGAGCCTGGGACGCGCCCCCGGCCATGTCTACAGCCGCAACACCAATCCCACCGTTCAGGTCTTCGAGGAAAAGATGCGGCTGCTGGAAGGCGGCGAGGCGGCCATCAGCTTCTCTTCAGGAATGGCCGCCGTCTGCACCACCTTCTTCGCCCTGCTGCGTCCCGGACGCCGGGTGGTCAGCATCCGCGACACCTACGGAGGCACCAGCCTGCTCTTCCTGCAATACCTGCCGCGCTACGGGGTGGAAGTGGAGCTTTGCCAAACCGACGATCACGAGGCCATCGAGGCCGCCGTCGCGGAAGGCTGCGACCTGCTCTACCTGGAGAGCCCCACCAATCCGACCCTCAAGGTGCTCGACCTGGACCGCCTCATCAAGGCGGGAAAGCGGGCCGGAGCCGTCACCGTGGTCGACAATACCTTCGCCACGCCCGTCAACCAGCGTCCTCTGGAGATGGGCGCCGACTTGGTCCTGCACAGCGCCACTAAGTTCCTGGGAGGCCACTCCGACACTCTTGCCGGGGTCCTCTGCGGACGCGGCGACCTGGTCAAGAAAATCTTCCAGTTCCGCGAGGTCAACGGGGCCAGCCTGGCTCCCGCGGTGGCTCATCAGCTCATCCGCAGCATCAAGACGCTGGAAGTGCGCGTCCAGCGCCACAATGAAAACGCCCTCGGACTGGCGCGCTTTCTCCGAGGTCACTCCAGGGTCGAGCAGGTCTACTACCCCGGACTGGAAGACGACCCCGGCCACTCCATCGCCCGCAAGCAAATGAGCGGTTTCGGAGGCGTGGTCAGTTTCAGCCTTCCCGGCGGATATGAGGAGGTAAAGCGCTTCCTGGAGAGGCTTCGCTACGCTCATCGGGCGGCCAGCCTGGGATCGGTCTCTACCCTGATCGGCCCTCCCGCCGCCACCAGCCACGTCGAGCTGACCCCCGAGCAGCGGGCGCAACTGGGCATCCCCGAAACGCTCATCCGCTGCTCGGTGGGCATCGAGAACCTGAAAGATCTCCAGTCCGACTTCGCCCAGGCTCTGGAGTGAGGATGATCGAAGTGGTGCCTGTTGGTTGCACCTCTCGGCAGCAGGAGGCGCACGAAGCGCTTGTGGGACAAGGCGCGGCCAAGTCGGAACAGTCGGAACATCTACGCCATGCTCATTGACCGCGACTTCACGCTTGAAACCCTGCAGAGCCTGGTTCGAATCGACTCCCGCAATCCCGGTCTGCAAGAAGGGGCGCCGGGGGAAGCGGCACTGGCACGGTTTGTCTCTCGAAGGCTCGAGGAAATGGGCTGGGAAACCGAGTCCCAGCAACTGGGAGAGGAGCGATGCAATGTCGTCGCCCGGCGCCGGGGGACCGCCGATGGCCCCTCGCTGATGCTCAACGTTCATCTCGATACGGTGGGCGTGGAGGGAATGAAGGATCCGTTCTCGGGCGACTTGCGCGGGGGACGCGTGTGGGGACGCGGGGCGCAGGACAGCAAGGGCGGGATGGCCGCCGTGTTAGGGGCGGCCAAGGCGGTTTCCGAGAGCGGAGTCGAGTTGAAAGGCGACTTGGTGCTGGCTTTCGTGGCCGACGAAGAGCATGAGAGCATCGGAACGGAGCGCCTCATGGAAGAGGTGAAGACCGACGCCGCCATCGTGCTCGAACCTACCGATCTCGACGTTTGCATCGCCCACCGCGGTTTCGCCCTCTTCAAGGTAGGTACCCGCGGACGCACTGCTCACGGCGGCCAATCCGACATTGGAATCGACGCCAACATGCACATGGGGCTGTTGCTGGCCGAACTTGAGCGGCTCAAGCATGAATGGGAGCGGGAGCACCGCCACCCGATGCTGGGCTCGGCCTCGCTGCACGTCCCACTGATCTCTGGAGGCAAGCAGCCCTTCATCTACTCCGGCCATTGCGCCGCCCAGGTGGAATGCCGTACCGTTCCGGGACAGACGGTGGACGGAGTGACTGCCGAGTTGCGCCAGACCCTCGAAGCGCTGGGCAAGCGGGTGGAAGGCTTTCAAGGCTCGCTGGAGCTCCTGCAATGGCGGGCTCCCTTCCAGACCGATCCAGAGCGGCTGATCGTCCAAACCGTCTGGGCCGAGGCTGAAGCCGTCCGCGGGGAGGCGCCGCGTATCATCGCTCACCCCTGGTGGGAGGATTCGGGCCTGCTGGCGGCAGCCGGGATTGAAACCGTGGTGATCGGACCCAAAGGCGAAGGCCTGCATAGCGAGTCAGAATGGGTGGACGCCGATTCGGTCGTTGACTTGGCCCGCATCCTCCATCGGAGCGTCCTCTCCTATTGCGGCGATTCCCTCTGTGCCCCGGGACGCTAGATCCCCAGCCACCCGTAGGGCGCCCAGTTCTGCCACTCGTCACGGTAGGGCTTAAGCAGGTCGATGTTGTGCTGTGGAGCGGTCTGGGTCTTCGACTCCTCCAGCTTTGAAAGGTCGACGCCGCTGATGTCCGACTGCTTGGCGGCCCTGACGATCTCGTCGATGGCGCTATTGGCGATGTCGGCGCCCAGCGCCTGATAGCAGCTCCGGCGCACCCAGCGGTACTCTTCCATGCTGAAGCCCTGACGGTTGATGGCCTCGACCTGGGCGCGCTTTGCCTCAAGAATAAGACCCCGCATGTCGGTGAAGAAGCTCAGGTAGTCCATGACCCCCATGTCGCTGCCCTTCTTCGACCGATACTTGTCCTCCATCCGCTGGTACTCCTCTCCCAACTGGGAACGGATGTCGCGCTGCACGGCCACGAAACGCTCGACTTGGGCGGCGTCCAGGAGCCCGTTGGCGGGAATCGGATAAGGCCGCGTGTTCTCGACTTGCTGCTCCACGCGGTTGTACTCTTCGGCAAAGGCCGTGACCTCCGCGTAGGCATCGCTCAAGGGCTTGTAGACAAAGAAATAGCTCCCCACCGCAATTCCGATTCCCACCACCACGACCAAAAGCGCGCACCCGATTAGCAGCTTCTTCATTAGGTTTCTTCCCCTCCTCGCTTCGGAAAAAAGCGGACAGCATTGTAGCCGATTCAACAGGAGAGCGCACTTCGAACTTCGTAAATCGCACTTCGACCTTGGCTTGGGGGGACAGGTCCGGACCCGGGAGAACCCGGGTCCGAAACCCGTCGGGGTTCCCGCGTCAAAGGGGGGAGACCTATGTTGCGCGGGTGTTTTTGGGAATGGTCGGACTTAGAGATCAGAGGGAGCTTTATCCTTGATCTCGGTCCAGTTCTTCTCGGCTTTTGAGATGTTGCCGGGAATGTCTTGCTTCCAAGTGGACTGGATTTGGCGGTTGAGGTTGAGGTAGAGGGTGCCGTTGACGATCCTCCAGACCTCGGGATCGCCTACGAACTTCTTGCCAACCGACACGCCGTAGGCGCAGAAACCGCCGAAAGCCGGAGCGTACTTGGAAGGGTTGCGCTCAAAGGCCTTCTTGTTGTCCTCGCTGGCGAAGAGATAGGTCTCGCCCTGGTACTCGGCGATGTGGTCTCCGCTGCCGCGGACGGCCTTGGCCTGGCTGTGATAAGCCACGGCGTCATAGCCGGCGAGGGCGACGGTGCTGGTGCTGTGGGGGCTGCCAGCCAGCAGCAAAGAGCTGCCGGCCAGCAGCAGGGATAGGGTGGCTATAGTTGCGATGATGCGTTTCATATCTTTACTTTCCTCGTCTGATTGATTTGGTTTTCTGATTTGAGATTCGCTTCAGGCCTGATGGGCCAGGGCGGCGGTTTGCGTCGACTTATGCGACACGTAGCCTCCGGCGGCGATGGCCGCGCCCAGGCCAAGGTGGAGGAAGTTGTCCACGAAGTTGATGTGGACCACTCCCAGCAGGTGCCCCTCGGAAGCGCCGCCCAGGGCGATGAATCCGTAGAGTCCCACCAGGGTGTAGACAACGCCGAAGGACAGCATGAAGGCGGTGGAAGCCCGGCTTCCCGCCAGCGCCACGGCCACGAATCCGACGGCCGTGAAGAGGTGGACCAGGTTGTGAGCAGTGTTGGTGACGAAGAATCCATTTTTGCCAACCAACGGGTTGGGGATGAATCCGATCAGGGCCGCCGCCGCGAAAGCCGCCGCGAAGACCCAGGCAAGGGTTGTGGCTATGTTTTTCATGTGGTGTCGTTTCTCCTCAGTTCTCCATTAACTTTCGTTCCAAGCACGGATGGCGCTTGATCGAATGCAAGTCATCCGTCTTTGGCGCGGTTGGATGTGGTCCGTGGGAGACGGGTTACGTTTTACCGTACGTTCGGTCGGAATTCTGACAAGGGGGGGCGCAAGCCCTCCGTCGCTAAAGCTATGGAGCGCTTCGCTCTGATTGCGCGGCTGAGCGCGGCTCTGATATCTTAGCGAGCCTATGATTCACGCCACCCAGATCCGCAAGGGAAACGTTTTGCTGGTCAACGGAGAACCCCACCGGGTGATGGACTTTCATCACCGCACGCCCGGCAAGGGACAGGCCATCGTGCGGGCGCTGCTGCGGAACCTGAAAACGGGAGCCTCCTACGAGCAGCGCTTCAATTCCAATGAGACGGTTGAGCGCGTCATCCTTGAGCAGAAGGAGATGCAGTACCTATATAACGACGGCACCCACTACCATTTCATGAACACCGAAACCTACGAGCAGTTCCCCATCGACGTGGAGATGCTGGGCGACGCCAAGGACTACCTGAAGGAAGAGCAGACCATCGAGGTGGAGTTTTTTGAAGACTCCCCCATCGGCGTCAGCCTGCCCAAGGTGGTGGAGTTGCAGGTGACTGAAACGGAACCCGAGCTGAAAGGGGCTACCGCCAGCAATTCGCCCAAGCCGGCTACTCTGGAGACCGGCGTGGTGGTTCAGGTACCGCCTTTTGTGAAGGTGGGCGACGTCGTCCGCGTCGACCCTTCCGAAGGCCGCTACATCGAACGCGCTTAGAACGAGAACGCAACCCCCGGGAAACATGGAACGTGAACAGCTTCAAGTAGATGTGCTCTTCGTCGGGGCGGGGCCGGCTTCCCTCGCCGGAGCCCTGCACCTGTTGAAGCTGATCGAGAAGCACAACGCCTCGGCAGAGCCTTCAGATAAGATCGAAGACCCCCTCATCTTGGTCATCGAGAAAGGCCGCGAAATCGGCTCCCACATCCTCAGCGGAGCCGTGGTCAATCCGCGCGGCTTCGATGAACTGCTTCAGGACTTCCCGGGCAAAGAGCCTCCCTACGAGGCGCCGGTCGGCGATGACGCCCTTTACCTGATGGGCAAGAACAAGGCCTGGCGTTCGCCCATCACTCCGCCTCCGCTCAAGAACAAGGGCAAGTACGTGGCCTCGCTGAGCAAGCTGGTGCGCTGGATGGCGGAGCTGTGCGAAGAGGCGGGAGTGGAAGTCTACCCCGAGTTCCCGGCCGTGGAGCTGCTCTTCGAGGGCGAGGCCGTCAAAGGGGTCCGCATCGGCGACAAGGGAGTGGACGAGAAGGGCCAACCCAAGGCCAACTTCGAGCCGGGAATCGACGTGCTGGCCAAGGTCACCGTCCTGGGGGAGGGGGTGCGCGGGACGCTTTCCCTGCAGGCCATCCGCAAGCTGGGACTGGACCGCGACAGCCAGCCCCAAATCTACGCCGCCGGCGTCAAGGAAGTATGGCAGGTCCCCCGCGAGGTCGAGGCCGGAACCGTCTACCACACCCTGGGCCAACCCCTGGGGACCAAGGAATTCGGAGGCGGCTTCATTTACACCATGGGGGACAACATGATCGACCTGGGCTTCGTGGTGGGGCTCGACTACGAAGATCCCACCACCGATCCTCATGGACTCTTTCAGCAGTTCAAGTCGCACCCCTGGGTGCGCGAAATGCTGAAGGACGGCAAGATGCTCTCCTACGGAGCCAAGGCCATCCCCGAGGGCGGCTATTACTCCATGCCCCGTCCCTGGGCGGAAGGTCTGCTGCTGATCGGCGATTCGGGAGGATTCCTGGACGCCCAGAAGCTGAAGGGCATCCACCTGGGCATGAAGTCGGGCATGCTGGCGGCCGAGACCATCCTGGACTGCCTCAAGGCCGGCGATTTTTCCGCGCAGCGGCTTTCCGGCTTCAGCGAGCGCTTCGAGTCGAGCTGGGCCAAGAAGGAAATGTGGTCGGTGCGCAACTTCCGCCAGGCCTTCCAGCGGGGTTTCTACAGCGGGTTTTTCCAGGCCGGTTTTCAGTTCATCAGCGGCGGACGCGGCTTGATCGATCCCATGCCCACCAAGGCCGGCCATGAGCGCATGCACATGCTGGCCAAGCACTTCGCGGACGGGCGCAAGCCCGACACCGCCCGCTCCTTCGACAACAGGCTGACCTTCGACAAGCTGGAGTCGGTCTTCAACTCCGACACCGCCCACGAGGAAGATCAGCCCTGCCACCTCAAGATCGCCGACTACGACATCTGCAACAACCGCTGCACCGAGGAGTACGGCAATCCCTGCCAGCACTTCTGTCCGGCCCACGTCTACGAGATGGTGGAGGAGAGCGGCGAGAGCGGCAAGAAGCTGCGGGTGAACTTCACCAACTGCGTCCACTGCAAGACCTGCGACATCATGGATCCCTACCAGATCATCACTTGGACGCCTCCGGAAGGCGGCGGCGGTCCGGATTGGAAGATCATGTGAGCTTTTTCAACATCCAGGGCGTATTCGAAGCGCGCCCCGTCGTCTACCGCCATCTCAAGCCCACTCCGCTGCTCAACCATCCATTGCTGGACGCCTATCTGGGCACCTGTGCCATGGTCAAGCACGAGAACCACAATCCCACCGGGTCTTTCAAGATCCGCGGCGGACTCAATTACATGGCCCGCCTCAGTCCCGAGCAGCGCGAGGCGGGAGTGGTGACGGCCACCCGCGGCAACCACGGGCAGTCGGTAGCCCTGGCCGCCCGCATCAACGGCGTCAAGGCCGTGATCGTCGTTCCTCACGGCAACAACCCCGAAAAGAACGCCGCCATGAGGGCCTACGGGGCCGAACTGATCGAGCACGGACGCGACTACGACGAAGCCCGCGAACTGGTGGAAGAGATGCAGCACGAGCGGGGGATGCTTTACGTGCACTCGGCTAATGCGCCCCACTTGGTGCACGGCGTCGGCACCTACACCTTGGAAATCCTTGAGGATCTCCCCAACCCCGACTACATCTTCGTTCCCCTGGGCGGCGGCAGCGGCACCGCCTCTGTGCTCACTGTGGTGCGGGCCATAGCCCCCAAGACCAAGGTCATCGGCGTGCAGGCCGAAAACGCCCCGGCCATTTACCTGTCCTGGAAGAAAGGCGAGATGGTGACCACCGATTCGGCCGACACCATCGCCGACGGGTTGGCCACCCGCGTCCCCTTCGAGATGACTTTCGAGGTCATCCGCCGCCACGTCGACGACATCGTCACGGTCAGCGAGGAGGAGATCCGCGAAGCCGTCCGCCAATACTTCCGCACCACCCACAACCTGGCCGAAGGCGCCGCCGCCGCCCCCCTGGCCGCAGCCTACAAACTCCGCTCCCAGCTCCAGCACAAATCGGTAGTCCTGATCCACTCCGGCGCCAACATCGACACCGCCCTGCTGCGGGAAATCTTGTCTGAGGACGCTTAGGCGGCAACCGGGTTCCGTCTATTCTTCCTCCACTCCTCGCGGAGTGATCAGACCGGCAAGAGCTCCAACCGCGGCTGATCCGAGAGCGATCAGGCTCTCGGGAGTCTTTTCAGCGGGCGACAAGGCGAGATAGAAGGCGAAGCTGATGGTGAGAATGACCGCGGCTCCCAAGAACCAGATCACCCGCCGATAGAGCCAAACCTCGTTCGCTGCCAAGAAGGACTCCCGAAGCCATTTGGAGGCGTGATGAGGTTGGCTTCATGCTGTTTCGTGTTCTCCTTCCTCGGCCACTCCTCTGCCTGCCCATCAAGCCTCTCGCCTCCCAGAAACCAGCCAGCCGCGAGAAGCTAGGGTGTGAGGAGCCTGGTGGGAGGCGCATCCTTGCTGGCGATGGGCACAATGGCCACATGGTTGAGTCAGTCGAGGCCTTTGAGGTCGGTAAAAGAAAGGGCTTGGTTGTCTTGGTTGAGGAGTGGGAGCAGTCTATTGCCCCTCCTGAGCACTCAGGTTGGACCATTTCCCGGTCTGGACCATTTTATCCAGGTGCGAGGTTACCTCCATCGCCGCAAGGATGCGCCTCCCACCAGGCATGGCTCCGATCGACCTTTGGAGGCGGTCTGCCCCCTGGAGCCCCCCCTCTTCCCTCAGACCCCTCCCACTTCAAAAAAGCCCGGTATGCCACACGACGAAGAGCGGCTCTGAGAACATTAGTCGCTTCCTTCTCGACACCCCAGCCGAAGGCCTTGAATTCCCACATACGCCGTATCAATCAACTGCCCTGCGGCTCAACACGTCCATTGTCGGAGGGAGAAGAGATTTTCAGAAGCCTAGGAGAGGTCGGCAGCTAGATCCTCCGATTTTGGCTATAGGTAGCGAGCAGCCTCATACCGCCGAGAGCAATCAAGCCTTCACCGCCGTCGCTGGAACTTGATTTGTGTGTGAGCTTGTTGGGCCACCTGGTGCTGCCGGTCATAAGCCCTGATCCAGGCCGCCGTTTTTTGTCCCTGAAAGGGACAGATCCGCCACCCCAGCGACTGTGTTAGAAGTCAAGTCCGGGCTCGCTGAAGGCGAGCGATTCGCCAGCCCAGGGTCAGCCCCGGCGAGCGCTAGCGAGACGGCGGCGCCACCCTGGGTTTTAGACGGCCTATGTGCGAACGCTGAAAGCGTGGGATAACGCGACAGGGTGGCTCAAAACTTCTGACGCACTGCACTAGTGGCCCCAGATCATCCTAGCCCATCTTTGGCTCTGCGCTAAGTGCTATGCCCCTTAACGGGGAGATATCGACGCAAAAAAGGGCCTACCTGCAGTCGCCGATCAGCAGGAGCGGCCGCCTTGGGGGGAGTGGGCCAGGGGCGGGAGGGGGTCGGGGAGGGTGCCTTTGGCTTGGTTCCACATGAGGGCGCCTTCCCAGATCATCCAGGCTTGCAGGATCTCCACGCCGATTCCGATGAGGAAAAGAAGCCAGTTGCCTTCCGCGTACCAGCCGGCGATCTGGTGGAACATGGCCCAGGCCGGGAGGACGACCATCAGGATGCCGGGGACGGCCAATATCCAGATGGGCTTTTTGTGGCGGATGAGGTAGAAGGCGATGACCATGAAGGCCAGTCCCGCCAGCAGTTGATTGACGGCGCCGAAGAGGGGCCAGAGGATGAGTCCGCCCGAGCCGGGGCCCGAGGGGCCGGGGACCAGGGCCAAGGCGCCGCCGGTGACCACGGCTACGGTGGTGGCCGTGTACTTGTTCTTGAGCACGGGCAAAAAGCTCACCGATCCGCCCAGCTCCTGCAGGACGTAGCGTTGCAGGCGGGTGGCGGTGTCGAGGGTAGTTGCGGCGAAACAGGCCACCATGACGGCGATCAGAGCGATGCCCATCTTGATGGGGATGCCCAGCGCGCCCAGCATGTTGGCTCCGCCCTCGATGAAGGCGCCCACCTTCTTGACCAGCGACATGCTGACCCAACTGCCTCCGTAGTACTGGGCCCAGGCCGCCTGGCCGGTCAGGGCCGCGCCCGAAGCGTCGGTGATGGGGACGAAGTCTCCGCCCTCAAGCCTCCACACGCCCATTCCGATGCCGGCGCAGCAGGCGATGATGACCAGCACGGCCAGTCCGCCTTCCAGCAGCATCGACCCGTAGCCGACGACGGGGGCGTCGCTTTCCTTTTCGATCTGCTTGGACGAGGTGCCGGAGGAGACCAGACAGTGGAATCCCGAGACGGCCCCGCAGGCGATGGTGATGAAGAGGAAGGGGAAGAGCGGCGGAGCATCGCCCGGCGCATGGGAGTTGACGGCCGGGGCCACGAATTCGGGATGGGCCACCAGCAGGGCGCCCATGATGAGCAGCAAGGTCACGACCAGTTGGTGCGAATTGACGAAGTCGCGGGGCTGCAGCAGCATCCACACCGGCAGGGTGCTGGCGACAAAGCAATAGACCAGCAGAATGAGCGTCCAGAGGACGACGGCGGAGGAGAGTCCGCCGATCAAGCCGGCGTCGCTGCCGGCAAAGAGCGGGATGCCCAGAAGGTCCTGGAAGGAGATGGGCAGGTGGTAGGCGCCCAGGTAGACCATGAAGTAGACGATGGCCAGCGCCAGCAGCGAAGGCGCCATGAGGCGTCCGTTGTATTTGTAGAGCCAGAAGCCCAAAGCCACGGCGATGGGCAGCGAGGCCCAAACCGAAAGGACGGTCTGAGGATAAACCGAGAAGATGACGGCGATGACCAGTCCGAAGACGCCGATGACGATGGCCAGGGCCAGGAAAAGGATGAAGAGGAAGAGGATGCGGGCGCGGGGCGAGATCATGCGTCCGGCCACGTCGCCGATGGTCTGTCCGCGCGAGCGCAGCGAAACGATGAGCGAACCCAGGTCGTGGACGGCGCCGATGAAGATCGATCCGAAGATCACCCACAGCAGGGCCGGCAGCCATCCCCAGAAGACGGCGATGGCGGGTCCTACGATGGGGCCGGTTCCGGCGATGGAGGTGAAATGGTGGCCGAAGACGATCCAGCGCCGGGTGGGGACGTAGTCGACTCCGTCGCGCATTTCGCGCGAGGGCACGGTGTTTTCGTCGCTGAGCCCGAAGATCTTGCGCGAGATGTAGCGTCCGTAGGTGTTGTAGGCGACGATGAATCCGACCGCCGAGAGCAGGGCCACCAACAAAGTGCTCATAGGAACCGATCCCCCCGTTGTCTTGCCAAGAGCCTAATTATTCCAAATCCCGACCGAAAAGTGCAAAACCGATTCTCCTCTAGCGCAAGACAGTCGAGGCGCTTCTTCGGAAACTTGGGAGGCGCATCCTGAGCTGACTCCCTGCGACCACTGACAGCGGCCTCCTCGGCCAGCCGTTGCGTGACGTCCTCTCCATCGCCGCAAGGATGCGCCTCCCACCAGCAGAGGATCAGCGCAGCCCTCCATAGCCTTGCCGAAGGCGGGCCACAAGGATGCGCCTGCCACTTGGCCGCTCCCCAGCCGTACTGCAAGGCGGACCAGCCGAGGCGTCTCTCCCCAGCCAGCCGCCTTCCGCGGCAGATCTACCAGGCTGCGGTCCTCAATACTCAGGCGGGCCAGACGACTCGACGATGCGGGTGTTGTAGAGGCGGCGGTAGTTGTCGTGCGCGGGGGTGTCGGGGTAGTGCTCGTTGTCGGGGTAGGGGAAGGCGCTCATTCCGTGGAAGGGCAGGGGCTCGACGGAGTAGGGGGCGGCTGAGTTGATGTCCATGTCCTTGCCGAAGCCGTCCACGTAGAGGACGTAGTCGCGCACCCATCCCTGGGCGAGAGCGGGAAGTCCGCTGACGTCGAAGGAAACCTCGATCTGATCGCCGGAACGGGTGATGACGTACATGTCGTCGGCTGCTTGCAGCAGCGGCCTGACGTCCCCGAAGCGGGTGTAGGCGCCGGCGTGGACCTTCCAGCCTCCTATGGGGGAGACTCGATCGTAGAAATACTGCTTGGGCCGCCGTCCGTCGGGGCTGGCGAACTCGGGGAAGCCGTAGAAACCCAGGTCAGCGCTTTCGGCCTCGAGCCGGGCGATGCGGTAGTCCTCGCGGGCGGGGCCGCTTTCCACCAGGATCTGATCCCAGTAAATGCGCATGTTGGTCAGGATGCGCACTTGACGCGAGTCGGATAGGAACCTGCCGGAAAGGTCGACGGTCATGGCCTTGGGGAGACCGGCGGGGAATCCCATGCGCTCGAGGACGGTGGTCCAGCGTCCTTGGCCGTCGCGCACCTGCAACACGGGAGGCTTGAGCTGCAAGCCCGCCTGCGAGGCGGCCAGATTGCCGGTGCTGTCGGCATAGTCGATCCAAGCCTGCATGACCAGCACCGTGCGCTCGGGCGAGACCTCACCGAGGTCGAGAATCAGTTCGTGGTCGCTGGCGTAGCCTTTGAAAGGCAGGTCCTCGAAACTGTGCGCATAGATGCGGTCGATGTGGCGCAAGGCGGGAAGCAGGTCGTTGCCCTCTCCGTCGCGGGCCGCAACAGGCGGACGCAAGTGGCTCAGGGTATGCAGCCGGAAGGGGTCGTAGGGCGGACCCGGCAGAAGCTTCTCGTCGGGAAGCACCTCGTAGTCAGCCGGATGATCGACAGCCAGCAGTTGCACCTGGTCGAAGATGATGACTTCTTCCAACTGGTTGTTGAGGCTGACCTTGACGCGCCCCTCCTCGAGGCGCAGCTTGTCGCGGGGAAGCAGCAGATATTCGTCGGTATCGGGATAGTTGTAACGTCCGGGCGCCAGCAGGTAGCCGTAGGCGCTGCCGCCCAGAAAATCGGTTACGAACTCGTAGGACTCGCCGTTCCACACGTAGAGGATGGGGCAAGAGGTGCCCTTGCGGTCGAGTTCGTCGATCTTGAAGACCTGCGAGACGGGCGGATTGAGTTCGGACTGCAGCACGCCTCCCGGCCACAGCAGGCGCAGAAAGTCGACCCGGGTGCGCTTGCCCAGGCCGAAGTGGACGCGCGAAGGCGACTGAGAAAGCATTCCGCTTCCGCCCGCCACCTCGCTCTTGAGGTGGAAGTCGCCGGAGCGGATCTCGACCTTGGTGCCGATGCCCGACTTGTTGGAATTGGTGCCGCGGGCGGCGATGCTGATCCAGTTGTTGGCGTTGCCTCCCTCGTTGAGCAGCAGCAGAGGGGAGGCGCCATTGACGCTGACCACGATGTCGAGGTCGCCGTCGCCGTCCACGTCGCCCACCGCGCCGCCCCGCAGCGGACGCCCGTCGTAGGCGTCGAGTCCGGTGCGGGCGGTGACGTCGCTGAAGCGTCCGCCGCGGTAGTCGTAGAGGCGGATGCCGCTGGGGCCGTCTTCTTGCATCAGCGGAGCCGCCAGCACCAGCAAGTCAAGGTCGCCGTCATTGTTGTAGTCGAAGAGGTGGAAAGCGTAAGCGGTCGATGGAATATCGGGAAGCTGCCGGGCCTCGAACCGCCTGCCCTGGACGTTGAGCAGCGAGCCTCCCCGCGCCCCGGCCGCTACCACATCCATCCAGGCATCGCGGTTGAGGTCTCCCAGGGCGAGGGCCCCGGCCTCTCCGCCGCCCTCCAATCCCACTTCAGCCGCCAAGTCGCGAAAAGTGCCGTCTCTCAAGTTGCTGAAAAGCTGGTTGGGCGCCCCTTGATTGACCATGTAGAAATCGATGTCGCGGGAGTTGTCGAAGTCGGTGGCGAAAATCCCCACGGTACGCCGCGCCTCCCCGCCCAGCTTGGACTCGCCCGAGACATCGGTGAAGGTTCCGTCGCCGTTGTTGCGGTAGTGACGGTTGGAGGCGCCCGCCAGCTCCCGCAGCGAGCTTCCCGCGCTTTTCGAAGGGTCGATGAAACCGGCCACGAGCAAATCGAGGTCGCCGTCGTGATCGGAATCGGCGAACACTCCCCCAAGCCCCCAGGACGCATCACCCACTCCGGCCTCTGAAGTAATGTCCGAGAAACGCCGTCCGTCGTTGCGCAGAAGCCGGTTGGCTCCGGCGTTGATGAGGTAGAGGTCGAGGTCGCCGTCATTGTCGATGTCGCCCCACAGCGCCGCCAGCGTGCGGTCCTCGAAGTCGAGTCCCATTCCCTCGCTCACGTCGCTGAAGGAGCCGCTTCCATCGTTCTGGAAGAGGGCTCCCCCGGCTCCTTGAGCCGCGCTGTTGGCCAGGTACAGATCGAGGTCGCCGTCACCGTCATAGTCTCCCAGGGCCAGGCCCGAGCCGAGGGCAGGAGCCAGTTGCCGGTCGAGCGCCTGCGGACTCTCGGCACGCACGACGGCTCGGCCCGGTCCCCCGTGGCGAAAGGACGCCAGGCCTCCGTCCTGCGCCGCACGGCGGAAGCGCACCGCGATCTGCTCGGCGGAGGCGTCGCTCTCGGTTCCCGGCAGATACCGGGACGGGATGCGGTCGATCGCCACCGCATAGCGTCCCTGCTCGCGGTAGGACTGCCCTATGGTATCGGTGCCGCTCAAGCCCTCCAGGGCGCGGAAGCGATCGAGCATCTTCATGGCCTCCTGGCGGTCGCCGCTGCGCATCAAGGACTGGGACAGCCCGTAGTAGGCCGACTTGTTGTAGGGCTCCAGCTCGATGGCCTTCTCGAAGAAGGGAATCGACTTCTCGTATTCGCGCAGCGACCGGTAGAGGCTGCCGATGAAGTAATTGGTGGCGGGATCGTCGGGATCCTGCCGGTGCACCTTGAGGAAAGACTCCAGGGCGGCATCCTGCTGGTGGTTGTTGCGTTGCAGGATGCCCATGGTGTAGTGGGCCTGGATTTGGTCGGGATCGAGGCTCAGCGCCCGGGTCAGGTCAGGTTCGGCCTTCTCGTAGTCCTGCAGATAGAAATAGGCCAGCCCGCGGTTGACCCACCCGGGAACGAAGCTGGAGTCAGCTTCGATGACCCGGGAAAATTCGGCGGCCGCCTCCTCGAACTTGAGCTGGTCCATCCAGGCGATCCCCAGGTTGTTATGCCTGAGGACGGCGGTAACGCGCGAGTCCTGGGCGCCGCTGGAAGGCGCCAGAGCTGCCCACGAGAACAGGGTCAGCAAGGCGATGGCGAGAGACGTCGAAGCGGCCCGAAGATTCATGGCGACCATTGTAGCCGATCACCCACCCGAACTGTGGGAGGGGCAGCCCCGCGGCGATGAAGGCGATGCTGCCAGGGGGCGGGGCGGGGGAGTTAAGCTGGCCGCATCGCAATCGAGTCAGCTCAGGCAGCTTCCGGTCACTCTGGCGGGGATCGCCGCAAGGATGCGCCTCCCACCAGCAGAGGATCAGATCAGCCCTCTGAAGCCTGCCCGCCCTCTGTAGCCTTGGCGTTGGAGGGGCGAAGGAGGCCGCAAGAATGCGCCTCCCCACCAGAGCCGGACCAAGCCAAGACCATGGCTAAAGCAACGGCGGGCTGGGACTCCCTGCCCACAAAGACCCGTCAGAGGACCGCGGCGCTCTTCGACTTCTCGTCCCTGGAGCCTTCGCTCTTGGAACTCTCGCTACGCTCCGAGGAGCCGTGCTGGGCCAGCTTGTTGGCGGTTGTCGCCAACCCCGTCTTTGAGCCCTCCATGTCGATGCTGCCGGTGAAGCGGCAGCCGTCTTCAAGGCAGACGCGGGGGGCCGTGATGTTGCCCTGCACCGAGCCCGTCTTGCGGACCACGACCTGCTCTTCAGCCTCCAGGTTGCCGTCCACCGAGCCTTCCACGCTGACAATCTTGGCCAACACGTCGGCTTTCAGCGAACCCTTCTGGCCCACCGTGACGTTGTTGCCCTTGAGGCGGATGGTACCCGTGACCGTGCCGTGGACGATGAGGTCTTCGCTGCCCGAGACATCGCCTTCAATACGGATGCTGTGGCCGATAATGGCCCGTTCCTTGAGCTGCCGGGCGGCGCTTACGGAAGGGGTTGAGGATTCCTCGTAGCCGTTATCCTGCTCTTCGTTCTTTTTCCAAACCAACTCGCCTCTCCTTTCCGATTTCTCCAATCGGTATCAGCCTGGCACGCAGTCTTCCTTTGTACAATCGCGCCCGAGGACCCGTCAAGGGATAAGGTCACGAACTTTTGGCGAATTTGAAGACAACGCGGTCGAAGACCTCCTGGCGACAGCGTCAGAAGGGCCAGAAGTAGGGGATGGCGAAAGTGGCCAGCAGCCAGAAGAGGATGTTGAGCGGCGTCCCCACGATCAGAAAGTCGGCGAATTTGTATCCGCCGGGTCCGAAGATGAAGAGGTTGGTCTGGTATCCCACAGGAGTCATGAAGCAGGCGGAAGCGGCGAACATGACGGCGAAGAAAAACGGTTCAGGACGCACCCCGAGCTGTTGAGCCACCGACAGGCATATCGGCACCATGAGAACGGCGGTGGCGTTGTTGGACATGATGGCCGTCAACAGCGACGTGACCAGATAGACTCCCGAGAGCACGGCTTCCGGCCCCCAGGCGCGGAGCGTATTGACCAGTTGCTCTCCCAGATAACCCGCCAGTCCGCTATTTTCCATGGCTATGCCCAGCGGGATCAGGCAGCCCAGCATGATGATCGTCTGCCAGGAAATGTTGGTGTAGAGCTCGTGCAGGCGCACCACCTTGGTAAAGACCATGGCGGCCACGGCCAAGAGGGCGGCTTCCAGGATGTCGAGGGCGCCGGTAGCCGCCGCCAGCACCATGGCGCCGAAGATTCCCATGGCCCAGTAGATCTTGCTCTGAACCACGATCTCGCTGTCGACCTCTTCCAGCACCAGGAAGTCGGGCGAACGGCGCAGCGATTCCAGGTGGTCCTTATCGGTCAGCACCAGAAGCGAGTCGCCGTACTCCAGCCGGTAGGTGCCGATCTTCTGGCGCACCATCTTTCCGTGGCTGCGGATGGCCAGAGCGGTGGCCTTGTAGGTCTGGCGGAAATTGCTTTCCTTGAGAGTGCTCTCGATGAGGGCCGAGTTAGGAGAGATCCAGGCCTCGACCAGCACGATGTCGTCGTCGGTCAGATCTTGATCCTGCAGCTTGAGGGCCTTCATCTCCAAACCCTGCTCGCGCTGAATGGTCAACAACGACTGGGGCGCCCCCGAGACCAGCAATTGGTCGCCCGGCTCGATGTTCAGCGGCCCCATCGTCAGCAGGCGCTTGGGACCGCGCAAAATCTCCACCACGTCGACGTTGTAGCGTTCGCCTAAACGGGCTTCCGGAATAGTCTTTCCGATCATGGGCGAGTTTTCTCTGACCCTCAGGTCGGTCACGAAATGGCGCAGCGAATAGTCGGCCGTCAGGCTCTCGCCCGAGCGCCGCGAGGGAATCAGCCGGACGCCGATGAAGACCAGATAAAGCGAGCCCGCGGCGAAGAACACCAAACCCATGATCGTGGGATCGAACATGCCGATCTGGAGCCCGGACTCGCTGTATTTCTGCACCTCGTCGGCCACGATCAGGTTGGTGGAGGTCCCGATCAGAGTGCAGGTGCCCGCGATGATGGCGGCGAAGGACATGGGCATCAGCAGCTTGCTGATCTGAAATCCCTGCTTGCGCGCCACCGAAATGGTGATGGGAAGGAAGAGAGCCACGGCGGCAGTGTTGTTGATAAAGGCTGAGAGAATGCCAACGGCGATCATGATGGCGATCATGACCTTGAGTTCGCTGTCGCCCGCCAACTGGACGATGCGGTTGGCGAAATAGTTGAGGCCGCCCGTGCGCTCGATGCCCAGGCTGAGGGCCAGCATGCAGGCAACCGTCACCGTGGCTTTGGCGCCGAAGCCCGACACCGCATCGGTCGGACTGATCTGATCGGTCAGCAAGAGGGCGCCCAATGTCATGAGGCTGACCTTGTCGGCCGGGAACACATCCATGGCGAAAAGCACCATGGCCGCCGTGATGATGGCAGCCAGGATCATCATGTCAACCGTCATAGGCAGTCCTGTTCGCAGTCCTCCATTTCGATTCTTGTCCGGGTCCGGCAAACCGCGCCGTACCCTGGTTGGCGGATTTCCATCCGTCAGTATAATGGTCAAGACCTTGATCCGCAACGTCGGAGAGGTCCGCACCTAAAGGTGTAAGTCTTTTAGAAACAATAATTTGCTGGCAATCGAGGAGATCCCGAGCTGTGCAAGCGCCTGATTTTGAGCTGACTGACAGCCAGGGCCGCAAGCATACCCTGCGCTCATTTCTTGAGCAGGGACCGGTGCTGCTGGTCTTCCTGCGCCATCTGGCTTGACTGCCCTGACGCGATCACGCGGCGCAGTTGCGCCGCTTCGAAAAGGCATTTCAGGAACGGGGCGTTCAGATCGCCCTCATCGCCTTCGGTACGCCCCACTGGGCCCGGATCTTTCTCGATGAAGCGGGTGTCGATTTTCCCCTGCTTCTGGATCCCGAGAGACGAGTCTACAAAGCTTACGGACTGGATCGAAGCCTCATGGGAGCCTACTCTCCACAGGTCATCTGGTATTACCTCAAGGCCATCTTCAGCGGACGCAAGGTCAGGCTCAGTTCCCAAGGAGACGTGCTGCAACTGGGAGGCGACTTCCTGCTCGACGGCCAGGGACGCATCGTCATGGCTCATCGCAGCCGCGAACCGACCGACCGTCCTTCTCCCCAGGCTATCCTGCAAGCCTGGGATCAGTCTTGGTAAGGGATGGGGTCTTCCGCGCCGGCCTGTTCAAAGCCCCGCAGACGCAGCAGGCAGCTTTCACAATGCCCGCAAGCTTTCTCTTCGTTGAGATAGCAGGACCAGGTCAAGTGGATGGGGGCGTTGAGCTGCACGGCCCGCTTGACGATGGCTTTCTTGCGCAGGTGGATGAGCGGAGTGACCAACTCGATCTGCGATTCGGGCCGGGTCCCCTCGCGGACGGCCACGTTGAAAGCCCGGAAAAAGGATTCGCGGCAGTCCGGGTAACCCGAGCTGTCCTCTTCTACGGCTCCGATGTAGACCGCGTGGGCGCCGATGACCTCGGCCCAGCCCACCGCCACGGAGAGCATGCAGGCGTTGCGGAAGGGAACGTAAGAAACGGGAATGCCTTCTGCGTCGAGTCGATCGCGGGGCAGTTCGATCTTGCGGTCGGTCAGAGCCGAGCCTCCTATGACAGCCAGGTGGCTGAGATCGGCTGCCAGGCGTTGATCGACCTTGTAGAAGTCGGCGATCTCCTCAAAGGCCCGTCGCTCCCGCTTCTCGGTGAGCTGGCCGTAGGAGAGGTGGAGGAAGGCCAACTCCATCCCGTTGTTGGCGGCCACGGCTGCGCTGACGCAACTGTCTAATCCTCCACTGACAAGGCATACGGCTTTGGCCATGGCGTGATTATAACGGGTTGAAGGGACTGCTGAGCGTCCGCTTGCCAAGCGGGCCGTGCTAAGCTTCGTTGGTGCGCAAGCGGACTTGGATTATATTAGCGGCCATGCTGGTTCTTTTCGCGGCTTCGCTGGCCGTGCTGCGCCTCTACCAGACCGACCTCATCCAGGCGGCGGTGGTCAACGCCATGGTGCAGAAGGCTCCGCCGGGGGAGGAGGAGCGCATTCGGCGCACCTTCGCCGAGTGCCGCAGTCAAGCCCGCCGCGATGACCGGCAAGAAGAGTACTTGAGGGCTCTCTTCGCCGTCTCCCAACGGCTTGAGAAGACTCAGAAGATCGACCAGGAGCAGTTGGACGAGCTCCTCAAGCTGCTCCAAGAAGCCCATTGACTCGCATGAGCGTGACCTGCCGCAGACTGAAGGGGTTCCAGGACTTCCAGCTTTGCTACGCGCTGCAGGAGGAGGTCTGGGGCGAGGGTTTCTCGGGGTGCGTCAAGCCCGTCATGCAGATGATCGTCGACAAGATGGGAGGCGTGGTTTCGGGCGCCTTCGAAGAGGACGGCAGCCTGGCCGGATTCGTGCTCGGCCTGACGGGACTCTACCGAGGCCGCCTGGCCCACTGGTCTCACATGCTGGCGGTCCACCCTTCGCGCGGCGGATCGGGCGTGGGACGCAGCCTCAAGTGGCACCAGCGGGAGTGCGTCATGAAACTCGGCATCGAGGAGGTGTTTTGGACCTACGATCCGCTGGAATCGCGCAACGCCCACCTCAACCTGAATCTGCTGGGAGCCCGGGTGGAGGAATATCAGCGCGACTTCTATCCCGGCTCTGAGAGTCCCCGCCACGGCCACGGCACCGACCGCTTTCTGGTTTGCTGGAGGCTGTCCGAGGAGCGGGTCTGCCGGCTGGCCCGGGGACAGCCGGTGGCGCGTCCGTCCGCCGACGATGCGGTGCGGGTTGAACCGGCTCACGGCAGTGTCGACAAGCAGGGCGTTCCCCAGGCCGGCGAGTGGAGCGGGGCCAAGCGCCTGCGGGTCGTCATCCCCGCCGAAATCGAAGCCGTCAAGTCGCAATCGGCCCAGGCCGGGAAGGCCTGGCGCCTCTTCACCCGGGCCGCTCTCGAACACTACCTGTCATCGGGCTACCAGGTCGTCGCCTACTTCCCTCCCGCGGCGGCAGGCGATCCCCAAACCCGCTGGGGGAGCTATCTCCTGCAACAGACTCAGGGCGAACGCTAGCCCGGCCCCGGGAGAAACGAACATGCTCACGATCCGAAACATCGAACTCACCGAGCTTCATTTGCCCCTGGTCGAGCCCTTTCAGATCTCCTCCGGCATCCAGCGGGTCCGCCAAGTCCTGCTGGTGCGGGTGGAGGACGCGGAGGGCCTGTCGGGATGGGGGGAGTGCGTGGCCGGAGAGTCGCCCAACTACTCTCCCGAAACCGTCGGCACGGCCTGGCACATGATCGAGAAATGGATCGCCCCGCGCCTGATCGGAGCCGAGTTGGAGGAACCCGGCCAGGTGCGTCCGCTGCTGGAGAAGGATTTCCGCGGACACCATATGGCCAAGGCGGGCGTGGAGATGGCTTGTTGGGCCCTCTTCGCTGAAGCCCGCGGCCTGGCCCTGGCCCGGCTGCTGGGCGGAGTGCGCGAGAAGGTGGAAGTGGGCATTTCGATCGGCATTCAACCCACTCCCGAGAGGTTGGTCGAGAAGGTGGCCCTCGCCCTGCAGGAAGGCTATCGCAAGATCAAGGCCAAGATCATGCCCGGGGCTGACTTGCGGTACGTCGAGGCGGTGCGGCGGGAATTGGGGGACGGGGTCCCCTTGATGGTGGACGCCAACAACGCCTACACCCTGGACGACCTCGACACTCTCAAGGAGCTGGACCAGTACGGGCTGGTCATGATCGAGCAGCCGCTGGCCTGGGACGACCTGGTGCGCCACCGCGAACTGCAGAAGCAGCTGCGCACTCCCATCTGCCTGGACGAGTCGATCACCAGTCTGGAGCGGGTCCAGGACATGGTGACCCTGGGCGCCGGGCGCATCGTCAACATCAAGCCGGGCCGCGTGGGCGGCCACGCCTCCTCGCGCCTGATACACGATTTCTGCGCCTCCCAGGAGATACCCGTGTGGTGCGGCGGCATGCTGGAAAGCGGAATCGGCCGGGCCCATAACGTGGCCCTGGCCTCGCTGCAGAACTTCCGCCTGCCGGGCGACATCTCCCCCAGCTCGCGCTACTGGAAACGCGACATCGTCCGTCCCCAGTGGACCACCGACGGCCAGGGCCGGATCTCCGTTCCTTTCGACCGTCCCGGCCTGGGGGTGGAAATCGACCACGAGTTCGTCGATTCGTTGACCCGGCGGCGCCTTCTGCTGGAAAACTCCTGAAGTCGCGTCGATTGTGTGAAAAGCTGGAAGAAATCTGACAGTCTTTTCGTCCAAGGGTTCGGTCCCGGCGCCCTGAACTGTTAGAATGGCGGTGTAGCGAGGCCGAGGGAGGTTCGGACGGCCTATTCTGCGGCCAGGCGGTACCTTCTGAAAGGCGTGCGCGGTACCTATATCGAAGAAAGAGATTTTCGGAGGCCGAAATGCCTAACGCCAAGTTCCTCATAGCTGGATTTCTGATCCTGGGAGCCATCTCCTACTTGATGTTCAGCGGCATCAACGATTCGATGGTTTATTACTACACGGTGCCCGAGTTGCTGGAGCAGGGACCTTCTTTGCAGAACCGAGGCCTGCGTCTCAGCGGACACGTGCTGGCAGGCAGCATCGAGCGCAACGACAGTCTTGACCAAGTCAACTTCGTCACGTTCGACATGACCACGGGGGAGACGGTGCCGGTACTTTATCAAGGCATCATTCCCGACACTTTCAAGGATCACGCCGAGGTTGTGGTGGAGGGCGAGTACGATGCCTCCGCCAACCTTTTCCGCGCCAATACGCTTTTAGCCAAGTGCCCCTCCAAGTACGAAAGCCGGGAAGAGGGCTACGAGGAAGAGGCTTACGGAGAAGAGGCCGCATCGCCGGCCAGCTAGAGAACAAGCCGCCCCCGCGGGGTGTACCGACCTCTCAACGCTCGAAAGAGAAACGCCCATGATTCCCCTTTTTGGATGGTTGTGCCTGGTAGCAGCCTTTGTCTTGAGCCTTTACGGACTGGTGGCCGGCACGCTGGGAGGCGTCAAGCGCAATAACCCGCTTGTACGCAGTTCCGAGAACGCCGTCATCTCGGTCTTCGCCCTCATCCTGACCGCCTCCGTCTGCCTGCTCTACCTGATTCTGACCGACCGTTTTCAGGTGGCTTTCGTGGCCAGCGTCAGCTCCACCAGCATTCCGCTCTTCTACAAGATAACGGCGCTGTGGGGCGGACAGGCCGGGAGCCTGCTCTTCTGGCTGCTCATCCTTTCGGCGCTGTCGGCCGTGGTGGTGGCCCAGAACCGCCGCCGCCACCGCGACATGATGCCCTGGGTCACCGTGACCCTGCAGGGGACGCTGCTCTTCTTCTGCATCCTGCTGCTCTTCACCTCCAATCCATTCGAACTGCTGGAGGGCATCCCCGCCGACGGCAGAGGACTCAATCCGCTGCTCCAGAACTATTGGATGGCCATTCATCCCCCCATCCTCTACATCGGACTCATCTCCGTCACCATTCCTTTCGCCCTCTCCATGGGAACTCTCATGGCGGGCAAGCTCGACACCTCCTGGATTCCCATCACCCGGCGCTGGAGCCTCTTCAGTTGGATCTTTCTCACCCTGGGCTTCACCCTGGGCGGGGTTTGGGCCTACGAGGAACTGGGGTGGGGCGGCTACTGGGCCTGGGATCCGGTGGAGAACGCCTCCTTCATGCCCTGGCTGGGCATCTCGGCCTTTCTCCATTCGGTGATGATCACCGAGAAGAAGGGGATGCTCAAGGTGTGGAACTTCACCCTCATCCTGCTGGCTTTCGAGCTGACCATGTTCGGGACCTTCATCACCCGTTCGGGGGTGGTCCAATCGGTGCATTCCTTCGCCCGCTCCAGCATCGGCGTCTACTTCGTGGTCTTCCTGGCCGTGTCGACCATTTTCGGGTTGTTCTGGATCGCCTACCGGTCGGGAAGCCTGACCAGCGAAGGCAAACTGCGCAGTTTTCTTTCCCGCGAAGCCACTTTTCTCTTCAACAACTGGCTCTTTTTGGCCATCTGCTTCGCCGTCTTCTGGGGCACGGTTTTCCCCATGGTCAGCGAAGCCGTGACAGGCGAAAAGATCACCGTCTCGGCGCCTTTCTTCAACCGCGTCACCTGGCCCTTGGGAGCCTTGTTGCTGGTCCTCACCGGAATATGCCCGCTCATCGCCTGGCGCAAGGCCTCATGGAAAAACTTCCGCCGCAACTTCCTCTATCCCGTAGTAGGAGGTCTTGTGAGCGGGTTCGCTTCACTGGCGCTGGGCGCCCGCGGCTTCATTCCGCTGCTCTTCTTCTCCGCTTCGGGATTCGTGGCCGCCACCATCTTCTTCGAGTTCTTCAAGGGAGCCCGAGCCCGCCAGACCATCCGCCCCAGCAACTTCCTGGTGGCTCTGCGCGACCTCACCTTCATGAACAAGCGCCGCTACGGCGGATTCATCATTCACGGGGGCGTGGTGCTGGTCTTCGTAGGCATCATCGCCAGCTCTTTCTTCCAGCGCGAAGAGGTCTTCACGCTAGCCACCGGCGAGTCTTTCAGCATGCCTCCCTACGAGTTCACGCTGGAGGGCGTGGAAATCCGCCAGGACGCGGAGAAGCAGGAGTTCTACGGCTGGCTGCGGGCTGAGAAGAACGGACACTTCGCAGGCCTCTACTCGCCCCAGATCCATTACCACTTCAAGCAGGAACAGCAGGTTTCCGAGGTGGCCATCAACTCCACCCTGAGCGAAGACGTCTACGTGGTGCTGTCGGGAGTGGACCAGGACGCCGGACAGGTGACCTTCCGCGTCTTCCACAACCCCATGGTGGCCTTTATCTGGGCAGGCATCGGGATCATGGTGCTGGGAGGACTCTTCGTCATGACCCGCGACAAGAAACCGCTTTCCCGCTCCCGGGTCAAAGAGCGGGAAAGCGGCGTACAGGAAGCGGCGGCCTAGAAGGGCCGGCCGTCCCGGGGAGACTCGTCATGGAACTGCTGATCGCCGCCATACTCTTCATCGCCGTCGTCCTCTACGTGGCCTTTCCCGTCCTCTTCGACGAAGAGGCCAAGGCCGAGCCCGCCTTCCCGGTCGACAAACGCGAACAACTGCTGGCCGAGAAAGAACAGTTGATCCTCAACCTCAAAGACATCGAGATGGACTACAAGATGGAGAAGCTCTCCGACGAGGACTACCAGCGCCTGAAGCAGGAATTCGAGCAGCGGGCCATCGACGTGCTGCGGCGGCTGGACGAGGTGGCGGATCACGAGGACTCCCGAGAGGCTTCGGCCCACAAGGCTCCCGCATGAATGCCGCTCCCATCCTCCAACTCAAGGGACTGACCAAGCGCTTCGGACGGGTGGCCGCCCTGCGCCGCCTCCATCTTGAAATCCGGGAAGGCGAATTCGTGGCCCTCTTCGGACCCAACGGCGCCGGCAAGTCGACCTTGCTCAAGGTGGCCGCCACGCTGCTCAGTCCCGACGAAGGAGAGACCGTCTTTCAAGGGGGCGCGCCCATGCGTTCGGCCCTGGGCTACGTCTCCCACCAAAGTTTGCTCTACGGCAACCTGAGCGGACTCGAGAACCTGACCTTCTACGCCCGCCTCTACGCACTCGGCGATCCCGCCGGCCAGGCCCGCGCCATGTTGCAGCGCATGGGCCTGGAGCAGGCGGCCCACCAACTGGTGAGAGGCTATTCGCGGGGGATGAAGCAGCGCTTGACGCTGGGCCGGGCGCTTCTGCACGATCCGGCCCTGCTGCTGCTGGACGAGCCCTACACCGGACTGGACCAGCATGGCGGACGGCTGTTGACCGAGACGCTGAGCCTGCTCAAGTCGCAGGGACGAACCGTCTTTCTGGTCACCCACAACGCCCGCGAGGGCCTGGAACTGTGCAGCCGCGTCCTCATTCAGAACGCCGGCCGCATCGTCTTCGACGCCCCCCGCAGCGAAGTGACGGTCGATGACTTCGAGTCCATCTACTTTCAGAAAATCGAAGAGACCCGCCCCAAGCGCAAACGGCGCAAGAGACGGGCAGCGCAGGCAGGATGATGAAACTCTTGAGGACCACCTGGATTCTGGCCGCCAAAGACCTGCGCATCGAGTACCGGGCGCGGGAGGCCTTCCAGACCACCCTCTTTTTCGCCGTCCTGGTCCTCATCATCTTTCAGTTCGCATTCGATCCCGGCAGCAAAGCCACCATCGAAGCCTCGCCCGGCATCCTCTGGGTGGCGCTGCTCTTTCCCGGCATGATCCGCCTCAACCAGTCCTTTCAGATGGAAATCGAAGAGGACTCGCTGCACGGCATCGTGCTCTCTCCAGTTGACCGGGGCGCTTTCTTTTTGGGAAAGTTCCTGGCCAACTGGATTTTTCTGGGCCTGGTGGGACTGGCTTCCACCGCGGCTTTCCTGGTCTTTTACAATTTCGCTCCCTCCACGCGCTTCCTCTGGCTGCTGGCGGTGGAGTTGATGGGCCTGGCGGGATTCGCCGCCGTGGGCACGGTGCTGGCCGCCATGGTGGCCAAGTCCTCCAGCCGCGAGGTGCTGCTGCCCATCCTCATTTTTCCCATCGTCATCCCCGTCATCATCGCCGCCGTCAACGCTTCGCAGGAAATCCTGCTGCGCGACGACCTCAATACGCTGTGGAGCTGGATGCAAATCCTGGGAGCCTTCGACGTCGTCTACCTGGCGGCGGGATTCGTGGTGTTTGAATATGTGGTCGGCGACTAACCGAAAACAACTGCTGCAGGCTCAGAAGTACCTCAAGGCCGCTGGCTGGCTGGCCTGGCCGGTCTTCTTCCTGATTCTTGCAGCCCTCTATGCAGCCTTCATCTATGCTCCCCGCGAGCGCGTGATGGGAGAGGTGCAGCGCATCTTCTACTTTCACATCGGAGCCGCCTGGAACGCACTTTTCGTGTGCTTTCTGGCCGTCTTCATCGCGGGAATCCTCTACCTGTGGAGGGGAAACCGCATTTGGGACCAGGTGGGCGCCAGCTTCGTCGAGATCGGACTGGCCTACACCACCATCAACCTCACCACCGGAATATTCTGGGCCCGTCCCGTCTGGAATACCTGGTGGCCTTGGGGCGACCCCCGCGTGACCCTGATGCTGGTGCTGTGGCTGATCTACGTGGCCTACATGATCTTCCGCTCCACCATGCCCGAGGGGGAAAAGAAATATAAGTACTGCGCCGTCTTCGGCATCATCGGCTTCCTCGATGTCCCCCTGGTCTACGTTTCCATCCACATCTGGCGCACCATCCACCCCAAGGTCATCACCAGCCAGGGCATGGCCCTGGAAACGCCCATGATCGTAGCCCTCTTCACTTCCATGGCGGCTTTCACCGCCCTCACGGCTCTGCTCTTCTGCCTGCGCATGTCGATGAGGCTGCAGAGGACGGCGGTGCTGGAGCGACTCTACGAAGAAAACCCTTGAAGGAGTTTTGAGGACATGTCAATCAATTGGTACCTGTTCGGCGGATACGCATCAGTGTGGCTTATCCTCTTCCTCCTGCTGCTCTATATCCTGCGCAAGCAGCGGCAACTGGCCGAAGACATCCGTCGCCTGCAGGAGGAAGACGAGCAACCGTGACCGGCTCGGCGATTCGCCTCGGGGAGGCCTTTCCAACATCGCCTGTCGCACCTGCACCTGGTTCGAGGCCTTCCCATCTGAACTTTAGGCGGCCGGCGTCGTCTACAATAGGAACATGCAGCGCTTGTTTCTTCTCTTGACGGCAGGCTTGGCGGCCCTTTCCATGTGGCCGCCGGCGGGACGGGCCGCCGACACCCGCGAAGTCCGCTATCTGACCTTTACCGCCAAGGACCGTCACGACATCTACATCCGCAGCCTGGAGCGCGATGAGGTCAAGTTGTGGATCGACGGCAAGCCGGTGGAGATCGGCTACCTGGGAGGGGAGGACGCCGACACCGAATTCCTCTTCCTGGTGGAAAACAGCTATCGCACCGCCGATTACCATGTCAGCCTTCCCCAGTGGGGGCAGGTCAATATCATCGACCGGGTGCGGGCGGCGCTGATCGACGGATTCCTCTACGACATCACCCGGCGCGGTCCCGCCGCTCTGGCCGAGTTCGAGTTCGAACCTAAGATATTGCAGGGATTCACCCGCCACGACGACGAGATCATGTGGGCGCTGCGCCAGATGAAGCCGCGTCCCGCCGAGCTTGAAAACCGGGAGGTTCTGGTGGGCCGCCAGATGCTGTGGGCCTTCGACATCCTCAGAGCGCGCGACGCCATGCGCAAGATCCTGGTGATGTTCACCACCTATGTCGACCGCGAATCCCTCCTCAACCTGGATGAGTACCGCGACAGCCTCGGCCTCTATGACGTGGAACTCTACGTGGTCTCCTTCGCCAGCAGGGTGCAGGGCATCGTTGGCCGCAAGCACGAAGAGCGCATGAACCGTTTCTTCTTCAAGAAGCTGGCCGAGGAAACCGCCGGCAAGTTCTACCTGACCGGCGAGCACGTCTACATGAGCGACTTCATGGACGACCTGCGGGCCCGCCTCTCCCACAGTTGGACGGTCGGCTTCTACGTCACCCCGGGCGAAGAGCGCCGCTCACACCAGATCAAGCTGCAAGTGCGCGAAAAGTCCGACAAAGTCAAAGTCCACCATCGCGAGACGCTCGTATACTAGCGTCTCGAACTTCCAACCTCCAACGCCCAACTCCCAATTGGGAATACTTGTGAGTTGGGAATCTGGAAGTTGGGAGTTGGGCTGGAAACGGCAATTAATTGCCGTTTCCGCCCAGAGGCGGACTGTTGGCGCCGGCTGCTCCTCCGGCCGCCCAGCGGATGACGCCGGTTTCGTCGGAGAAGAAAGAGCGCCTGCCGGTGCTTTCCGAAATGGGCGAGGCGGTGACCGTAAAGCCGGCAGCCCCATTGCCCGTGACGGCGAAAGTGTAGCCGTCCTTCTGACCTGCGGCCAGCACCTCGTCGACCAGTTCCACGGCGTTCAAGTCGGCCAGGGAAGCGGCAAAGGAGCCGTTGCCCGCCACCGAGAAAAAGGCGATTTGAGCGGTGGTGACGGTCCGCACCGAAGTGATGGCCGAAGCCTCGTTGGCGGCGATGCGGGATTGCACCAGGTTGGGGATGGCGACGGCGGCGATAATGCCGATGATGGCGACGACGATCATCAATTCGATGAGCGAGAAACCCCGTGTGCGGTTCATGTCTGAAGCCTCCTTGATCGGGCCGGATGGATCCGTCCCGCCGTGAGCTGGGCCATAGTGGTCCCAGCCGGCTCATCGACACTAGCACCGAGGCTCATTAGTCTTGTGTGACGCCACTCACCTGCCTCACCAGCGGCATTCTTCCGGCAAACGAGATTGACGACCCTACCTTGACAGCCCCCGACTCAACTCTTATATCACTACACGGACTTAATAAGAACCGAGTGCTTCTCTGTGAGAAGTTCTTGATAGGAGGACACTAAACCATGGGAAAGATTATCGGAATCGATCTGGGGACGACCAATTCGGTCGTCGCCGTCATGGAGGGCGGCGAGCCTTCAGTCATCACCAACCCGGAGGGTTCGCGCACCACGCCGTCCGTGGTAGGCATCTCCAAGAACAAGGAGCGGCTAGTGGGGCAGGTGGCCAAGCGCCAGGCCGTGACTAATCCTGAAAACACCGTCTACTCGATCAAGCGCTTTATGGGCCGCAAATACGGCGAGGTCTCGGAAGAGGCCAAGATGGTGCCCTACAAAGTCATCAAGGCTCAAAACGGGGACGCCTGGGTCGAGGCGGGAGGCAAGCAATACTCTCCCCCCGAGGTTTCAGCCATGATCCTGCAAAAGCTGAAGGCGGCGGCGGAAGAGTACCTGGGGGAGAAGGTGGAGCAGGCCGTCATCACGGTCCCCGCTTATTTCAACGATTCTCAGCGTCAGGCCACCAAGGACGCCGGCAAGATCGCCGGGCTTGACGTGCTGCGCCTGGTCAACGAACCGACGGCGGCAGCCCTGGCCTACGGGCTGGACAAGAAAAAGGACGAAACCATCGCAGTCTACGACTTCGGCGGAGGCACCTTCGACATCTCCATTCTGGAGGTGGGCGAAGGGCTGGTGGAGGTTAAGTCCACCAACGGCGACACCCATTTGGGCGGCGACAACATCGATCAACTGCTGATCGACTGGATCGTGGAGGAGTTCAAGAAGGACCAGGGCATCGATCTGTCCAAGGACAAGATGGCCTTGCAGCGCCTCAAGGAGGCCGCCGAGAAGGCCAAGATGGAGCTTTCCAGCGCTCAGGAAACCGACATCAACCTGCCCTTCATCACAGCCGATTCCAGCGGTCCCAAGCACCTGAACCTGACCCTCTCCCGCTCCCGCTTCGAGCAGTTGGCGGGAGACCTTCTCAAGCGCACGCTGGATCCCTGCGAGAAGGCCATCAAGGACGCCGATCTGTCCCCCTCGGACATCGACGAGGTGGTCCTGGTGGGCGGCTCCACCCGCATCCCCATGGTGCAGCGCCTGGTGGAGGAGTTTTTCGGCAAGGCTCCCCACAAGGGCGTCAATCCCGACGAAGTGGTAGCCGTTGGCGCGGCGGTGCAAGCCGGCGTGCTGGGAGGCGACGTCAAGGACGTCCTGCTGCTCGACGTGACGCCTCTGACCCTGGGCATCGAAACCCTGGGCGGCGTCATGACCCAGCTTATTCCGCGCAACACCACCATTCCCACCCGCAAGTCCGAGACCTTCTCGACGGCGGCCGACAACCAGCCCTCGGTAGAGATCCACGTCTTGCAGGGCGAGCGGCCCATGGCCAAGGACAACAAGTCGCTGGGCAAGTTCCACTTGATGGGAATTCCGCCCGCGCCCCGCGGCGTGCCTCAGATCGAGGTGACCTTCGACATGGACGCCAACGGCATCCTCAATGTCAGCGCCAAGGACAAGGGCACGGGCAAAGAGCAGAAGATCACCATCACGGCCTCCAGCGGACTCTCCGAGGATGAGATCGAAAAAATGGTCAAGGACGCCGAGTCCCACGCCGGCGAAGACCAGAAGAAGAAGGAATCCATCGAGGTCCGCAATCAGGCCGACAGCATGGTCTACAACACCGAGAAGATGCTGTCCGAGAATCGCGACAAGATCTCCGAGGAAGAGGCCAAGGCCATCGACGACGCCTTGGAAGCCACCAAGAAGGCCATCGAATCGGACGATACCGATCAGATCAAGGCCGCCATGGAGAATCTGCAGCAGACTTCTCACAAGATGGCCGAGGCCATGTATCAGGCCCAGCAGCAGGCTGCCGAAGCGGCTCAAGGCGCGCAACAGCCAGGGGCTGAGTCCGAGGGCGAAAGCGCAGAGGAGAAGTCCGAGGACGAAGACGTTATCGACGCCGAGTACGTCGACGTCGACGAAGGCAAATGAGCTCCCTTCTGGAGCATCTGTGTCCTCCGCAGAACATGAGGGCGGCTTCCCTTTCGGGGGGAGCCGTCCTTCTCTGCAACGCACGTGAAACTGATTTGAGGCCGAGCGTTTTCAATGGCTGAACAAGACTATTATCAAGTGCTGGGCATAGGCCGGGACGCTTCGGAAGCAGAAATCAAGAAGGCTTACCGCCATCTGGCCCGCAAGCTCCATCCTGACGTCAATCCCGGCGACAAGCAGGCGGAAGAGCGCTTCAAGAACATCCAGTCCGCCTACCATGTGCTCAAGGATCCCGAGAAGCGCAAGCTCTACGACCGTTTCGGCTTCTACCGCGAGGGCATGAAAGATCAGGCGGGGCAAGCCTTCAGCGGAGGAGGTTTTGGCCCCGGCCAGAAAGGCGGCTTCGAGGGATTCGATTTTTCCCAGTTCGGATCGGCCCAAGGCAGTCAGGGCCGCCAGGGCAACTTCCGCGACATCTTTTCAGATCTCTTCAGCAGTTTTCGGGGCGAGCGAGGCGCCCAGGGAGGCTTCGGCGCCCGCAAGACCAAGGGCGCCGATTTGGAGTCCCGCATCCGCATCCCCTTTATGGATGCCGTCAACGGCGTCCAGCGCCAAATCAGCGTATCCCGCCAGGTCAACGGGCAGGGGACGGCCCAGCGCACCGAGCGCTTCAAGGTCAACATCCCTCCCGGAGTCTCCGATGGTTCCCGCATCCGGGTGCCTGGCAAGGGGCATCCGGGACAAGGCGGCGGACCGCCCGGGGATCTGATCCTGCGCATCGAGGTGGAGCCGCACCCCCACTTCGGACGGCAGGGAGACAACATCACCCTGCAGGTGCCGCTGACCTTCGAAGAGGCGGCCCGGGGCACCAAGATCGAGGTTCCCACCATCGGCGGGAAGGCCAAGCTGAAGATTCCGCCTGGCACGCAGGGCGGTCAAAGGCTGCGCTTGCGCGGCCGGGGCGTGCCCTCGCGGCGCAAGAAAGGGCAGCGCGGCGACCAGATCGTAGAGATCAGAATCGCCGTCCCCCGTCTTCGCGACGAGCGCTCCAAAGAGATCCTGGAGGAGTTCGAAAAACTGAATCCGCAAGACCCGCGGCGGGGCCTTTGGTCCTAGCCGCTTGAGAATCTTTTTCGAGGCGCACGGCAATGGCTAAGAAAGACGCCGGTTACACCATCGGAGTGGTGGCTCAGATGTACGAGATCCACCCTCAGACGCTGCGGACCTACGAAAGAGAAGGCCTGCTCAGCCCTTCCCGCTCCAGAGGCAACACCCGCCTCTTCGGCGAAGAAGACCTGCAGCGGTTGGAACTGATTCTTTCGCTGACGCGCGAACTGGGCGTCAACCTGGCCGGGGTGGAGGTGATCCTGCACATGCGCGAGCGCATCGAGTCGCTGCAGGGCGAGTTCCAAGCCCTGGTGGAATACGTGCATGCCCGTTTCGGCGAATCGGAAGCCTTCGCCGAGCACCTGCGCACGGCCTTGACGCGCGTCCCCGACTCTCAGTTGATCCGCGCGGTCAAACGCAAGAGATCGTCCTAATCCAGGTCGTCCTCCGGGCCGCAGTCGGCCAGCCTGCGGCGCAACCGCCTGTAGGCCGCCCTGGCCGCGGCCAGACGTTTGGGACGGGCAAGCTCTGACTCATCCAGCAAGCGGTTCATTTCCTCATAGGCCCTCTCCAGAACGGGAAGCAAGGCGGCCGTGCGGGTGGGATCGTAGGGTATCTCGACTTCCTTCAAACCCAACTCTGCGAAGATCTTCAGGTAGCGGGCGGTGACGTTGTCGGGACAGGTGACGCGCTTGCGGCCCATCTTGACCTCGTAGCCCAGAAAAGAGAAGAAAATGCGGGCCCGGCACTTGCGCCCCAGAAGGGGCACGCTGCGGGTGCGCAACGGCAACACCTGAGTGCAGTAGATGCGGGCGATCTGCCCGATCCGCCGATCCGTATCATTGGGCTTTTCCGTCATATTGACGCGCTCCGATTCCCCGTGTTAGTTTTAGCCGACCTTCGAGGAGGATTCAATGTCGCTTGAAGCATTGGGAATGGTGGAGACGCGGGGCTTTACGGGCTCGGTCGAAGCGGCCGACGCCATGGTCAAGGCGGCCAATGTAACGCTCATCGGACAAGTCTACATCGGGGCGGCCTTCGTCACCGTCTTCGTGAGGGGCGACGTGGGAGCCGTCAAGGCCGCAACCGACGCCGGAGCGGCCGCCGCCCGGCGGGTGGGTGAATTGGTGAGCGTGCATGTGATTCCGCGTCCGCACCAGGAACTTGAGAAAGTCCTCCCCCAATTGCCGTCGGCCTCCAACAAGAAAAAGTAATCGGCCCCAGCCGGCCCAGGCTGCTGAGGGTCCCAAAGCTCGCCCCTAAGCTTGATCGTGCTCCAAGACAAAGATCTCGTCTCAGTACAGCAGGCGCGTCAGGCGGCGCAAGCGGCCTATGAGGCCGAGCAGGTCCTCAAAGACTTTTCCCAGCAGCAGGTCGACGCCGTCGTGGCCGCCATGGCCGAAGCGGCCCGGGTCGGCGCCCGCCGCCTGGCTGAGATGGCGGTTGAAGAAACCGGTTACGGCAAAGTCGAAGACAAGGTCATCAAGAACCTCTTCAGCGCGGTCGACATCCACAACTACACCAAGGGACTGAAGACCTGCGGCGTGATCCGCGAAGACAAAGAGCGCAAGATCATCGAAATCGCCGTGCCCTTCGGCGTGGTGGCGGCCATCATCCCCACCACAAACCCCACCTCCACCGCCATTTTCAAGATCCTCAGCTCCATCAAGGGCCGCAACACGGTGGTGGTGGCGCCTCATCCGCGGGCCGTGCGCTGCACGGTCGAAACGGCCCGCATCATGTACGAGGCGGGACTCAAGGCCGGCCTCCCCGAGAACTCCGTACGCTGGCTGGAGCAGGTCGACCTGAAAGGCACCACCGAACTGATGCGCCACCAGCGCACGGGGGTCATCCTGGCCACCGGCGGACCGGGGCTGGTACGGGCCGCTTATTCATCGGGCAAGCCGGCTTACGGCGTGGGATCAGGCAACGTCCCCTCCTTCATCGAGCGGACGGCCGACGTGCCCAAGGCGGTGCGCGACATCGTGGCCGGCAAGAGCTTCGACTGGGGCGTTCTATGCTCCTCCGAGCAGGCCATCGTATGCGACCGTCCTGTCGAGCGGCAGGTGCTGGAAGAGCTGAGCCGGAACAACGCCTACCTGCTCGACGAGGAAGAAACCGCCGGGATCGAGACGCTGATTCAGAAAGAGGACGGCTCCTTCAACACCGAGATCGTGGGCCAGAGCCCCGCTAAGCTGGCCTCCATGGCGGGCTTCTCGGTTCCTGAGAGCACCTCCTGCCTGGTGGGGCGGGCCAAAGGCGTGGGACGCGAGCATCCTCTCTCGCGCGAGAAGCTGTCGCCCATCCTGGCCTTCTTCGTGGAGGACGGCTGGGAGGCGGGATGCGAGCGCTGTATCGAGATCCTGCACTACGGCGGATTGGGGCACACCATGTCGCTGCACTCCAACGACCGGCGGGTGATCATCGAGTTCGGCCTTCACAAACCGGCCTACAGGGTCTGCGTCAACACTCCCGCCACTCACGGCTCGGTAGGGCTGACGACATCGGTTCCGCCCTCCATGACGCTGGGTTGCGGAGCTCCGGGAGGCAACATCACCTCCGACAACATCACCGCCATGCACCTGGTCAACATCAAGCGTCTGGCCTTCGAAACCCGCAGCGCGCAGTCCCTCGACTTCAGCCGCAGCGGCAAAAGGTCCTCGTCGTCTCCAGCCGCCGCCCCTTCGGCAGAGGCGCCCTCGTCGGGGGCCTCCGACATCGACATCGACTCGGTGCGCCAGGTGGTGCGTTCAGTGGTCGAGCAGTACTTGGGACAAAAAAAAAAGGTCCCGGCCCCTCAGGTGACTTCTCCGCCCTCGGTTGAAGAAGCCGAACCGGAGCCGTCAGCCGCCGCAAAACCGCCCGCGGCCGTGGAATTCGTGTGCGAGGACGACGTGCGCCAGGCAGTGCGCAACAAGTCGACCATCGTGGTGGATCAGAAGACCATCATCACGCCGGCTGCACGCGACGCAGCGCGCGATCAGGACGTCCTCAAATGGGAGTGAGGAAGCCGGACTGCAAGAGGCCGGGGCGGCGGACGCAAGCACAGCTTGCGGGAAGGCTCGGAGATGCGGTTTTGGAGGGACTTGCGAGTGGTATGCCGCATGCACTTCAGGGCAGTGCGAGTATGGTAGTATACCCCTTTTTGTCTCGGGGGAGGCTTTTGTGCTGTTGGCTCTCGGCATTCTGGATGCGCTGAAGTCGGCTTTTCGCTGGCTGACGGAATTCGCCATGGGACTGGGCGGTCCCGGGCTGTTCCTGCTGGCCATGGCCGACTCCTCCTTCCTGTCGGTGCCCGAAGGCAACGACATCCTCATCATCGTCAAGTCTTCGGGAGAGGGCTGGTTGACGATGACGGGATTCGTACTCTGGACCATCGCCGGCTCCACCATCGGCTGCTGCATGCTCTACGGCGTCGGACGCTGGGGCGGCTCCCGCGTAGCCAAGCGTCTCAATCCGGAGCGGGTGGAAAGCATCGGACGCCTCTACAGCCGGCGAGGCGTGTTCACCATCATCATTCCCGCCATCCTGCCGCCGCCCACCCCCTTCAAGGTCTTCGTCCTCTCGGCTGGGATCTTCCGGCTGCCCTTCCCCACATTCGTTGTGGCGGTGGTGATCGGACGCTCCATCCGCTATTTCATGTGGGGCATTTTGGCCGTCCTCTACGGGCTGGCCGTCCGCGACTGGATCGTGGCCAACGCCACGACGGTGGGCATTTTCGCCCTGGCGGGCTTCTTGGTTCTGATGGTGGTGCTGTTCTGGAAGGTGCGCCGCCGCCGCCCTCCCCGAGGAGGCAGCAAAAGCAAGGCGGGCACGACGGTCGCGGGGTTTACGCTGCTGCTGCTGGCCACCACCGCCGGGCGCTGCGGCGCGGTGGCTGATCGGACAGAGGTCGAGATACCCCTGGCCCACCGAACCGCCCAGTCAGCCTCCTTGTCGGACCTGGTCGAGCTGCTCAACCAGCGCTATGCCGACTACCAGAACATGACCGTCTCCAGCCTTCAGGTGGAATTCACCGGCACCAACATCGAGGGGGCCGTGCTGGAAGAAGAACGCTACCGGCGGGCCAATGCCGTGCTCATCGCCCAGCGTCCGCAAAGCCTTTATCTCAACATCAAGAATCCCATCGGCGGCGCCTCGCTGGCCGCCATGGCCTCGCAAGCGGGTCGCTTCCAGATCTACGTCCCGCGCGAGAGGAAGTTCTTCGTAGGAAGCACCGATCTGGTGCTGAAGGAAGAGGAAGACGATTCGCGGCTCAGCGTGCGCCCCCATCATCTGGCCCGGGGGCTTCTGATCGAACCCATTCCCTTTGGCGAAACGGGTTACTTCGTCACTCTGAAAGAACACGAGGACGAACGCTTCAAGTACTATGTGGTTGCAATAGTGAAGCTGGAAGCAGGCCGCCCCGTAGGAGAGTTGCAGCGCGAAGTGTGGTTCGAGCGCAGCCAGATGCGGCTGATCCGCCAGCACTACTACAGCCGGGGCGGAGTCCTGGAAAGCTCCATCGTCTATGCCGATCCGGTCGAGGTGGAAGGGCGCTTGGTCTGCAGCGTCATCGATCTGGACCGCCCGCTCGAGAACTACAGCATGAAGTTTGAACTCGACCCGGAGAGCATCCGCATCAACCGGGAGCTCCAGGAGGAAACTTTTGTCGTTCGACAACCCGCGGGCGTAGAACTCATCGATTTGAGCGAGGAGGCCCAATCCGCCCAGCCGCCGGTTGGGCGGAACGGCCGTTGAAAACGCTATGCTGAAACTGATTTCCGCCAATTTGCGCGAACGTCCCACCCGCACCATCGTCAGCGTGCTGGCCGTGGCCTTGGGCGTAGCCCTGGTGCTGATCAGCGTCGGGTTGGCCAACGGACAATTGACCGAACATGCCAAGCGGCTGCAACGGGTGGGCGCCGATCTGCTTTTGCAGCCTCCCAATTCTTCCCACATTCTGGCCATCAGTTCGGCGGCTCTGGACGAACGCCTGCTGCGCCTGGCCAAAGAGGTGGAAGGCGTTGCCGGCGTTTCGCCCGTTTTGGTCATGAGCGACCGCTTTAAGCAGATCTTCGGCATGCAGCGCGAATTCGTGGAGTTCAGTCCTTCCATGGAATTCGTGCAGGGGCGCATGTTCCGCGATCCCTACGAGGCGGTGGTCGACACCATTTACGCCGAGCACAACAATGTCAGCATGGGCGACATGCACGAGCTGATGGCTCATGAATTCCGCATCGTGGGCATTTACCGGGCGGGGACGGCCGTGCGGGTTATGATTCCGCTGGAGACCGCACAGGAACTCAACGGCTCGCCCGGCAAGTGCTCGGTCTTTTTCATACGCGGCCAGCAGGGCCTGCCCCTGGAGACCGTGGAAGAGCGGTTGATGGAGCGCTTCGAGGGCTTTACAATTACCCGGAGTGCCGAGCTTCAGGAGATCTGGGTTGAAAACACCCCGGCGGTGAGGCCCTTTATGATGGCCATCACTTCCATCGCCGTGGTGGTCAGCTTTCTGGTCATCCTGCTGTCGATGTATTCGACCATAACCGAACGCACCCGGGAAATCGGGATCTTGCGCTCATTGGGGGCCTCCAAGGGGTATATCGTGCAACTTATCCTCAAGGAATCGCTGCTGATTTGCATCATCGGCGTGGGCTTGGGGTTCATTCTAAACGTGGTGGGACTTTACTTGGTGGGCCAGGCTTTTCCCACACTGCCGGTGGAGACTCCGCTGGCATGGCGCTTGGGCGCTCCGGTCATGGCCGTGTTGGGGGGAACCATCGGTTCCATCTATCCCGCCATCAAGGCGGCCCGCCTGGATCCCGTAAGAGCTCTAGGCTATGAGTAAAAAGCTGGACATTGTGAAGAAGCAAGAGCTGCTGAAAGTAGAAGACCTGCACATGGTCTACCAGAGCGGAAAACTGGAGTCGACGGCTCTGAGAGGCGTCGGCTTTAGGGTCAAGGCCGGGGAATTCGTGGCCATCATGGGCCCCAGCGGGTGCGGCAAATCGACCCTGCTGCACATCATCGGCGGACTGCTCAGACCCAGTTCGGGACGCGTCCTCATCGACGGATTCGACATGGCTCAGGCCAAAGACGGCGAACGCACGCGGGTGCGCCGGGACAAGATCGGATTCGTCTTTCAGCGCTTCAACCTGCTTCCCACCCTGACCGCCCGCGACAACATCGAGTTGGCGTCGCGCCTGCACAACAACCACTTCGACATCGGCAAGGCCAACGAGCTGCTTCGCATGTTGGGGCTGGAAGACAAGATGCACCACAAGCCCTCGGAGTTGTCGGGCGGCGAGCAACAGCGCGTCGCCATAGCCCGCGCCATCATCAACCGCCCCGCCCTGCTGCTGGCCGACGAGCCTACGGGCAATCTCGATTCGGGCAATTCGCGCATGGTGCTGGAGATGCTCAAGCACCTCAATCAGGAATACAAGCAGACCATCCTCATGATCACCCACGATCACGAGGCCGCCGCCAGCGCCGGCCGCATCCTGGAGATGCGCGACGGCAAGCTCCTGAGCCGGGTGCAGAACCTCTTCTACGCCATGGAGCAGAAACTACTCTAAGCCATGTGGAAAGGCATCATCCGGGTCCTGTTTTGGACGTATGAGCGAGGCACGTTGCAGTACGACCTCATGGTGCTGGCCATTCTCGCCTTCATCTTCCTTACGCCCATGGGGGTCTTTGACGGATCGATTTTTCGCGATGGCGGACAGGACCCGGCGGCGCCCGTGGAGGAGAGCGCTCCCCCCTCATCCCGCAGCGCCAGGCCCGAGCCCGCGGAGGAAGTCCCGGAGAAGCCGGACGAGGATGGGCTAGGTCCTCAGCGGACCCGCTGAGAACCGCGGCGCGCCTTCACCCCAAGAATTCTTGCTCCGATTCGATCCCGGCCGCGTCCTAGAGTCTTGAGGTACGGATATGAAGCGTTGGACCGCACTGTTTTCGATTCTCTTCTTCCTCCTGTCGGTAGTGTTGGCGGCTGAAACGGCCCCTCAAGAGGACGATTTGACCCTCGATCAGGTCTTGCAGCGCCTGGACGAGCGCTCGCACAAGGTCAAGTCACTGCATTCGGGAATCGAGATCAAGAACTGGATCAAGCTGCTGACGGAATTCGACCGTCCCGAGAAGGGCGAGATCTGGCTCCTCAAGGACTCTGGAAAGACCTATTTCCGCCGTCAAATCGAGGAGCCGCACACCAATGTCCTGGTGGTGGACGGTCAAGAAGCCGTCTACTACCAGCCCCGCATCAAGCAGGCCGTCCTCTACAGCCTCAAGGGCGGAGGCCAAAAGCAGCACGGAGTGGGCAACCTCTTTTTCGCCCTGTTGACCGACCGCGAAACGCTGGAAGGCAACTATCAGGTGGAACTGACGGGGCGTGAAGAGATCCGGGGCCAGAACACCTACGTCCTGCAGCTCATCCCCCGCGACCCGCAAGCGGCCCGCGACTTTTCAAAGCTGGTCTTCTACCTTTCGCCCCAGCACTGGATGCCTCTGCGCCAAACCATCCACCAGAGCATCGGCGACTACCAGCAGATGGACTTCACCGACCTGGAGATCAATCCCAAGATCGACAAGAACCGCTTCGACCTGAAGCTGCCCGACGACGTCCAGCGCAAGCGCCTCTAAAGGGCCAGAAGGGGTGATGGATATTTGCGAGTTGACCACTTGACAGCATCGGGGGCTTGCGTTTACACCTTGGCTGGTTCATGGCCACCTATGTGATCGGCGACATTCAGGGTTGCTACAAGACGCTGCGCCTTCTGCTCAAGGAGGTCGGCTTCCGGCCATCCAAGGACCGCATCTGGCTGGTGGGCGACATCGTCAACCGCGGCCCGGGATCGCTTGATGCCCTCCGCTGGGCCTATCAACTCAGCAACAAAGGTCGCCTGGTGACCGTTCTGGGCAATCACGATCTGCACCTGCTGGCGGTGGCCGAAGGGCTGCGCAAGAGCCGCGAGGGCGACACGCTGGACGACATTTTAGAGGCCGAGGACCGCCACGAGTTGCTGGACTGGCTGCGCCACCGTCCTCTGCTCCACCGCAAGGGCAAGAAAGTGCTGGTGCATGCAGGGCTTGCCCCGGATTGGGACATCGAACGGGCCGAGGACCTGGCTCACGAAGGAGAATCGGCCCTCAGCGGACGCCACTACCGGGCCGTGTTGGAGCGCCTCGACGGGCGTCCCGTCAGCCAGTGGAAGGAGAGCCTCGCCGGTCCCGACCGCATCAACGCCATCCTGCAAGTCTTCACCCGCATCCGCACCTGCACGACCACCGGCCACCTCTGCCTGGGCTACGGCGGACCGCCCAAGAAGGCACCCCGCGGCTGCATTCCCTGGTACCAGGTACCGGGACGCGCCAGCGCCCGCCACACCATCTTCTTCGGTCACTGGGCGGCACTGGGCCTGCACATCGGCAAGCGCATCAGGGCCCTGGAGAGCGGCTGCGTATGGGGCAACGAAATGACCGCGTACCGCCTCAAGGACGGCAAGGTCTTCCAGGTCCCCTGCGCCGAACCCGAACTGCAGAAAAAGACCTCCAAGAGCCGGGCCTGACCGGCACCCGCGGTTACTCGACGACGAACTGGTCGACGTGGTTCCTTTCCAGCGGCTGAGTGAGAGGAGAGACGGCGAGCAGCGTCAGCGCGTTGGCGGCCAGGCCCCACAGTCCCGGATGGATGTTCTGCCATTGCAGGCCGGGGACCAGGTTGAAGAGCAGCACCACGGCGAAGCCTGCGAAGAGTCCGCTGAGGACGCCCGCCCGGGTGGCGCCGGGAAAGAAGAAGGTGGCCAGCAGCACGGGGAAGATCTGGGCGATGAATCCGTAGGAGAGCAGCAGCAGGAAGACCAGCGACAGCTCGGTCCCCACCGCGAAGATGTAGGCCACGGCGCCGATCGCCACCACCAGTATGCGGATGAGAAAGATCTCGCGCTGAGGACTCAGGTCGGGCTTGGCCACGCGGTAGAGGTCGCGCACCAGGATGGAGCCGGCGGCGTGCACGATGGCATCGCCGCTGGACATGGAAGCCGCCAGCGCTCCGGCGCAGAAAAGGCCGATGACCAGGGCGGGAAGTTCCATCGACATCAGGACCGTGGGCAGGATGCTGTCGGCGGGGCTGACTCCCGGAAAGCTCAGGATGGCCGAGAAGCCGATGAACATGATGGGCACCAGGAAGATCTGGAAGGTGGGATAGAAGACGATGGTCTGCTTGAGGGTGCGGTTGTTCCTGGCCGTGTAGATCTTCATGAAGTAGTGGGGCCAGAGGCTGAATCCGATGGCTGAGATGGCGATGGCGCTGGAATAGCCTCCCCAGGTCCACAGGTCGCCTGCGCCGTCCAAGCCGGGCGGCGTAAGCATTTCGGGGCGGGCTTGGGCGATCTGATCGAACATGGGACCGATGCCGCCGTAGAGCTTGTAGGGCAGGTAGAGCCCCAGCACCCAGGCCAGAATCAACATGAAGATGCCCTGGAAGGTGTTGGTCCAACCCACTCCCATCACGCCCGAATGAAAGACGTAGATGAGCACCACTCCATAGGCGATGGCGGCCCCGAGCCACTCGGGAATGCGTCCTTCGGTGACCACGTTGAATACGTATCCGGCCCCCTGCATCTGCAAAGTCAGATAGGGCAGAAAGGCGATCAGGCTGATGACGGCCAGCACCGCCGAAAGCAGCGGACTCTGGAAGCGGTGGGCGAAGAGCTGGGCCTGGGTGACGTATCCGAAGCGGCGTCCCAGCCGGGCGATGCGGGGGCCGAAGAAGTACCAGGGCAGCAGCCCCACGGTGCCGTAGGAGAGGATGTAGAAGACGGCCGCCCCCCGCGAGTAGGCCCATCCCGGCGCACCCAAAAAGGCGAAGGCGCTGAAGATGGAAGCTCCCATCACGAAGTAGAGCACCAGGAAGCCCAGCGAACGGTCGCCCGCCACATAGCCTTCGGTGCTCTCCGAAGCCTTGCGTCCCGAGTAGAGACCGACCACAAGGGATGCCCCCAGGTAGCCGACGGTGACCAGAAAGACGATAACCCAGCTACTCATCGTCGAACTCTCCCTTTCTCGACTCCCACAGGTAGATGGCCAGGATGAGAAAGAAGCAGGCCAGCAGCCAGGACACCAGGTAGACCAGCGAGAAAGGCATTCCCAGCAGGCGCGGCTCGATGCGGCTGAAGCTGGGATAGATGGGCCACAGCATGGCCAAAAAGGCCAACAGGAAAAAAGCCGCGGCTCCCCCGTAGACCAGGCGCTGCCGAGGGGTGAGTTTGGAGGAGAAAAAGCGCATCCTCAGTGTTATAGACGAATCGTTGCTCGCTGACCACCCAGGGGAAGTTCGAATTTCGGAATTCGAGTGTCGAATTCTGTCTATGGAGGGCCGAAGGCCAGGGAAAAGCGGGCGGAGAGGCCGGGAGAAGGAAATCCGATGAAGGTTTGGTAGTCGCTGTCGGTGAGGTTTTCAAGGTGTGCCCGCAGGCGCAGGCGGCGGGAAAAGCGCCAGGTGGCGGAGAAGTTCACCACGCCGTAGGCGTCCACGCGGTCACGTTGGGGGACGGGGATTTGACGGTCGAAGCTGGCTCCCACCCAACGTCCCTGCAGGAAGAGGCTGAGGCGGGGGTGCGGTGTCAGGTCGAGCGAGATTCCGCCGGTCTGGCCGGGGCGATGAAGCAGCGGCGCGGGACTGCCCAGGTCTTCGCTTTCGGTAAAGGTGGCGTCGGCGCGCAGCGTCCAGCGCGGATCGGGCGTCCACTGGGCGAAGACCTCCACCCCCTGGGTGCGCACCCGCGAGCGGTTGACGTGAAGGAACCGGTCGAAATCGAAATCGATGAGGTTTCGGAAGCGGTTGTGGAAGTAAGCGCCTCCCACCAGCAGCGAAGCCCGCGGAAAGAGGCGGTCGAATCCCAGGTCGCCGCCCCAACTGCGTTCTTCCAGCAGATCGGGATTGCCGCCCAGGGCGTCGGGGCTGGAAAGGGCGAAAAAGCTGGGCAGCTTGAAGGCTCTGCCAATCGAGCCGCGCAGGCGTGTGGTTTCCGATCCCAGGCGGTAGCTGAAGGAGGCGCGGGGCGAGAAGACGGCCTCGAAGCCGCCGGGCTTGTCGATGCGTGCTCCGCCTTCCACTTGCAGGGGGCCGCGGTGGAAGCGCAGAGAGGCATATCCGCCGCCGGTGGTGCGCTGGTCGCGGTAAGAGCCGTCGATGCGTCCGCCGAATTGGGGAGGCAGCAGCAGGAAGGTCTCGGCCTCTGCGTCCTCGTGGTCGACCTCGGCGCCCAAGGAGAGATCGAAGTGCTCGTCGAGACGCAGATCGCCACGCCAGCCGGCGCGGGCGCGGATGTAGGTGGTGTCTTCGTCGGTGGGAGGTACGGCGAATCCGATGGCGGGGGTGAAGCGCTCCAGGCGGTGCCGGTAGATGCCGCCCGCCAGGTTGTGCTCAAAGCGTCCGCCGGCGTCCATGCGCAGGTCGGCGGCCAGGCTCCATTCCTGGTTTTCTGAATGGCGGACTTGGCCCGAACCGAAGAGGGGTCCGCCCGATCCGTCGCTGTAGTCGTCGGCCTCCCACACCGATCCGCGGGCGTTGAGGCGCAGCGAGTTGCTCAGGCCCTGCCAGCCCAGGCCGGCTTGCAGGTTGACGGATTGGTAGTCGTCCTCGGCGATGCGTCCTTCTTCACCTTCTCCCAGCAGGTCCAAAAAGTAGTCGAAGTGTCCCGAAAATCCGCCTAGTGAGGCCTGGGCGCGCAGCAGGGAAGCGTTTCCGCCCTCGATCTCGGCAGCCCAGGACGGTGCGCCGCGGTGGACGGGCCGGGTGGTCTGGCCGTCCTTGGGGTCGGGTTGTGCAACCAGGTCGCTTCCCCGGCGGGTGGTGAGGTAGATGACGCCGGAAAGCGCCTGCGATCCGAAATAGCTGGAAAGCGGTCCGCGCACCACCTCGATGCGTCCGATGGCCGAGGCCGGGATGCCCTCCAGGTTGTAAATGCCTCCGATCTGGTCGGTGGAATCGTTGAGCGGCACCCCGTCCAGATAGACCAGGGTGAAATTGGGATCGCCTCCCCGCACGTAAGCCACCGAGGTGCCGCCGCGGCTGCCGTTGGACAAGACGTGCACTCCCGCTACGGTCTTCAGCACCTCCGCCACCGTGCGGGCTCCCGAGGCATCGATCTGAGCGGCTTCGATGACGCTCACCGCCGACCCGGGTAGCTGAGCCGGACGGGCGTTGACGGTCACCGTATCGTGGATCTCCGGCAAGGGCGGATCTTGCTTGGCGTCCTCATCCTCGTCCTGGCCTCGAAGGGTGCGCATCAGGCCTGGACACAATGCCAGCCCCACCAGGAAGAGGATGGAAGGCGCCGAAGGACGTCGAAAGAAGGTGCGCGAGCGCTTTCCATTCGGCCCTGGCCCCTCGCGGCGCCTCCAGCAGGCCAGGCGGAAGGCGGCGTAGCCCAGCGCTGGAACCACGAAGCAGAGCAGCACCAGCCACAAGATCGGCACCTCTCCGCCGGCGGCGTCTCCAGCCCAGGAATAGATCAGGCAGATGGGAAGCGTCCCCAGCGACGTCAGGGCGGTGAAGCGGCGGTAGGACATGCGGCTGAGTCCGGCCAGGCAGCTCACCACTTCGGTCAGCATGGGGACCGAGCGGCTGAGGACGATGGCCCAGGCTCCGTAGCGCCGGAAGAACTCCTCCACCCGCACGCTTTCCTGCGACCCGATGACGGCCTCGAAGCCTTCCTGCCCGAAACGCCTGCAGATCCAGAATCCGGACAGTGCGGCTCCCATCGCTCCCAAAAAATTGAAGACGAAGCCCAGCCACATGCCCTGGAAGTATCCGGCCAGGGTCATCACCACCGAAGACGGTATCGGCAGCGCCAGGTCCACCAGCAACAAGAGCGAAATCACGGGCCCCGCCAGACCCCTCAACCCCTTCTCGTCCAGAGCGTCGCGCAGCCAGCGGGCCAGATTCTCCTCTGCCATCCATCCCCCCGCCTGGAAAAGCAGGAAGGTGAGCGAGAAGAAGAGAAATAAGCTCAGACCGATCCAGGCCAATCGTCTCAAGGTGCGTCTCCGTTAAGGCTGAGAAATTCCAACGGTATTCTACACCTCTGAACCCATTGACGCGCGGAGATCCTAGTGTCTTGAGCTCCATACCCAGCCAGAAGGCGTTCCTTGTGGCAGGATATCTTCCTGAGGAGCGGTGCGAGATGCATGTCGACATCCGGAAGGCGACCGAAGAGGACGCGGCGGCTGTGGCGGCCGTAATGAATGCCGTCATCGCCGAAGGCGAATTCACGCTCTTCGACCAGCCCTTCTCGGTTGAAGAAGAAATCCGTTTCATCGCCTCGCTGGGGGAGCGCAGCGCCCTTTTCGTGGCGGAAACACCTGAGGGGATCGTCGGTGTCCAGTCCTTGGACCTGTTCTCGGACTACGCCGCCTCAGGAAACCATGTCGCCACCCTGGGCACCTGGCTGCTGCCCCGGGCCCGCGGCAGCGGCGCGGCCATGCTGCTGGCCCGGGAGTCGTTGCGCTTCGCCCGCCGCAAGGGCTACGAGAAGGTGGTCATCCAGGTCTTGGCCGGAAATGCCCGCGCCCTGGCCTTCTACCGCAAGCTGGGATTCCGTACCATAGGAACGGCCCGGCGCCACGTGAAGCTGAAAGACGGCTATCACGACGAGATCTTCCTGGAGATGCTTCTCTAGGGCCTTGTACGAACCGAGGAGGATAAGAATGAAGAAGACGGCATTGATGGCGTGGTTGACGGCGTTGGTCCTGGCTTGTGCCCTGGGTGCCCAGGAGGAGCCGCAAGTCGAAGTCCTGCAATTGGCCAAGACCACGGCAAGCTGGGACGGCAGGGCGCTGGCGGCCTATCCTCAAGGGCAACCGGAGATCACCATCTCGCGAGTCGTTGTTCCGCCCGGGGTCAAGTTGCCGTGGCACAAGCATCCCGTCATCACCGCCGGGGTGGTGCTCAAGGGCCAATTGACGGTGGTGACCGACCAGGGTGAGCGGCTGCATCTGAAAGCGGGCGAGTCAATCGTCGAGGTTTTCCAGAAGTGGCATCAAGGCAGCAACGATGGCGACGAGCCCACCGAGATCGTCGTTTTCTATGCCGGGGTGGAGGGGACGCCCATCGTCATACCGAGGGACGAGCAATGATCAGCGGAGCACACGCGGTGATCTACAGCAAGGATGCCGAGGCTGATCGGGCCTTCTTCAGGGATGTCCTGCAGCTTCCCCACGTGGATGCGGGCGGCGGCTGGCTGATCTTCGCCCTGCCTCCCTCTGAAGTGGCGCTTCACCCGGCCGAGGCCAGCGGCAGGCACGAGCTGTTCTTGCTCTGCGACGACATCGAGGCCTTCCTGGCCAAGGCAGGCGAGCGCGGCGTCCAATGCAGCCCGGTGAAGGATCGAGGCTGGGGTCTGCTGACCGACATGACCTTGCCCGGCGGCGGAAAAATCGGCGTCTACCAACCCCTCCGCCCCACCCCGCTGAGCGGCAGTGGTTAGCGCGCTGCCTTAAAGACGCGTTCGGCGGCGAGCGGCAGATCAAGCTGGACGAAGTAGCTCTCAGGGTAGAGGTAATCTTCCCCTGACTCATCGACAACGCGCAGGTAGTTCTGCGCAATCTCATGATCTCGCGGATACTTCCGCCGACCGCGATGATTTCGATCTCTGAGATCTCGCCGATTACCTCGAAGTTCATGCTCAAGTCCGAACTCCAGAATGCACCTCCAGATCACCCAACCGCGGGGACCGAAACTCTATCACCTCGTGTCTTGGAGCACCATGCTACTGCTCGCCAGCGGGCGCAAGGTCCTCCTCCGACAGGACCCTTTCCAGATCCCCCCAAGAGACGGAGGCGGCGGCCCCATGGGAGGTATAGATCCGCTGCGGTCGCAGGTTCCGCTGGCGGAGCCACCGGGCCAAACCTCGTGTCGGGGCCAGGTGCGCGGCCGACGGTCGCCCGGCGGCGGGCCAGGCATAGGCCAGATCGGCCACATAGAGGATTCCCTGTTGGGGCAAGTGCATCACGGCCATGCCCTGTGCGTGAGAATTGCCCTCGAACTCGAGAAGCTCAATGCGATTGGGCCCCTCTCCGAGCATCCGGCTGGCCGAGAATTCTTCCAGTCTCAGATCAGAAGCGGTCAGCTCAGGAGCCCCTGGATCCAGGGTATGGGGCCTTTGCAGAGCCCTGCGGACGATGCCCGACAGATCCGCTGCCGTAACGATCGTCGCTCCGGCCGCCAGAAATTCCCGCAGTCCGCCTGCATGATCGCCATGATGATGGCTCAGGACCAAGTAACGAATGGGCTTGCCGGGCACGGCTTCCCGTATCAGGTCGATGTACTGGCGGGAGACAGACCCGCTGCTGGCCCCTGCTACGAAGTCCGATGCCGGCAACTGATGGAGTTCCAGCCATCCGGTGGGAGCCTCGAAAGCGGCGATCTCTTCTCCCAGATCGACAAACATGACGTGGAACCCGGTGCGCAGATTGGGCACAAAGTAGACGCCCGGAGCGACCTCACGCGGTGAAGGCCGAGGTTGTAGGGAGCCGGAGCGCGGCTCGATGCGCCGAGGTTCGGAGGGAACCGGGATCTCAGCCGGCACCTGAAATACGGGCGCCTGCTCCACATTCGTGGTAGTGACACTCTGGTAGCGGACTTCTTTCAGCATCCTGTCGCCGACCCGGATGCGGTAGCCTGCGGGATGCCGCAGTTCGTCCGTATCCGACCAGTCAAGGAACTCCCAGGATATTAGCGTGTCGCCGAGCAAAGGGACGTCCGCCAGGTACTCCAGGCCGCTCAGATGGCCTTGATGCTGATCGAAGAGCAGAGTCACGGTTTCGCCGTCCAGAGGCAGCGTGACCAGGTCCACCGGGCCCTGACCGCCGCGGCGGCTGCCCAGATAACGCAGAGCCGACCGCTGGTCCATTGCCCCACGCAGAAGAAAGGGAGGCATCATGCGGGCCACCCGCCTTCGGTCATGAGCGAAGCCGGCCCCGGCAAGATGGATGGCGAACTTGTCGACCAGGTGCACCAGGCGCATCTCGTCGGGAGGGATGTAGACAAAGCGCAGCGACTCCCGGCTGCCGTCAGGCCGCTGGTACTCTTGCGAATAGCCCGACCATCCCCGATCGCTCAGGTAGGCCAGCGATTCCTCGTATTCGACCCAAGTGTCACCTTCGGTCGCGGTTCCCTGGAATTGAGCGGCCAAGTTGAGCCGTCCCTTTCCCAGGACTGCAAAGCTGGGCAACTGACCCTCCTCGTCTGCCAGAGCATCGCTGGCTCGCAAGACGATCTCGTGGGCGGCGCGATAGCTGGCTTCGGTTGAAACGACAGAAGTCTGGGGCCGTGAGTTGGCGGTGTCGGCGGTGCAGTGCCACAGGCACAGGGCAGCCAGGAACGTGAGTCCAGCCACTCGGATTTGTTTCATGAGTCTTTCTTCCCTTTCAACCGGCGGAGCCAGGTATCGATGGCCCAATGCCCAGGACCCGTCAGAGCCAAAGTGGTAAAGGCGGCCAGATAGAGGAAAGCCAGTTCCTTGCGGCTGAAGGGGTCGCCGCTATGGAACAGGAAGAAAGCAACCCCGAGGCCGGTCATCAGGGGTAGACAAGCAAGCCGTGTGGCCAAACCCAGGGCGACCGCCATTGCGCAGAAGAACTCCGCAAAAGCCATCAGACCCATCGACAAGGAAGGGCCCAGACCCAAGGGATCGGGGAACTGATCAACGCCGCTGATAAAGCCCCTCAGAGTGCCTAGCCCGTGAGTCAAGGCCATTGAGAGTCCAAAGGTCAGCCGCATCAGCAAAAGGCCCAGGTTAGCCGACCGCGCCTTGGTCCCACCCGAGGCGGCCAGAGAGGACTTTCCATGATTTTCCGCTTGCGACATGGTGCCCGTTGACGCCCTGCGCCGTACGCAGGTTCGGAATAAGGGCTGGAGTTATCCTGGCGGAAAGCTAACGGTCTTCTTCAGGCGATGAATCGAGAGCCGGACCACCCTTCACTCGGTCGAGGGAGCCGCTTCCAGGCCGCCTAACAGCATGATGTCGCTTTGCAGGGAAACGATCGTCGAAAGGTAGGCGAATCGTGCGTCCGCCGAGAGCGCCAGGGCCGAGTGGGGAGCCATCCGCGGCAAGAGGGCCGCTTCAACTCTCTCGCCGCTTTTTAAGTCGAGCCGCATCAAACGGGTTTGCGCTCCGCCCGGGGGGCGCTGCACAAAAAAGAGCCATTCCCCCGCCAGCGCCCAGTTGCTGCGCTCGGATACCGGGAAATCGGAAACGATCAGATGGGAGGGACCTCCGCTGGAGGGCATGCGCCAGATGCCGGGCCGGCCCCGACGTGTGAAGTAGAGCCACTTGCCGTCGCTGGAAGGCCGCGACGTCAGTCCTCCATCCTGCGTCACCTGAACCGGCGAGCCTCCTGGGAAGACAAGGGAATAGATCTGCCAACTGCCGTTTTGCTCCGAGGCAAAGTAAAGCCGTTCTCCATCGTGCGACCAACTGGGATAGGCCTGCCGTTGGCTGCTTTGTCCGAGCCGGCTCGGAGAGCCCCCGTCTATCTGCAGCACGAGTACAGAGGGGCCGTCCGGGCCGCGAGTCTCGAAAGCCAGGTGGAGGCCGTCCGGCGACCAGGCCAGGGCATCGATGAATGGGCCCCCGAGGTCGGTCAGGCGCCGCGGTGCATCACCGTCGGCGCGGGAAAGCCAAACTTCGGGATGCCCTGAGCGATCGGAGACGAAGGCCAGGCGTTGGCCGTCGGGTGAAAGGGCCGGACTCCAATCCCAGCGGGTTGAGCGGGCTATTGCTCGCCCTTCGGAACGGGGCTCGCTCAGATCCAGGCGCTCGATGTCGGCCCTGCTGGTCCAGGCCAGGTAAGCGAACTGATCGGAGTCGGGCGAAGCCGAGGGAGAATCCAGGTCCTGACCAGCGCCTGTCACCAGGTGAATGGAATCCTGGCTGAGGGAATAAGACCACAGGGAAAAGAGGCCGCCGCGGTTGGAAGAGAATAGGATGGAGTCTCCCCCGCGGCTCCAGTCCAATCCATGGATCTTGAGTCCGTCCCCGGTCAGTCGCCGGGCTGGACCTTCCGGCAGCGGCTGAATCCAGATGTCTTCGACTCCCAGGGTGGGACTCCGCAGGAAGGCGAGCCAGCGCCCGTCGGGCGAAAGAGTACCCGAGAAGTCTCCCAGCCAGGACTCAGGAGGAGAAGTCAGCGGCGGGCCGCGCCGGCCCTCCAGAGTCAGCGGATAAATCCGAAATGGAAGATTCGGGCCAGGTCGTTCCGACAACAGCAGGCCCTTTCCGTCTCTTCTCCAGTGCAAGCCGTCGCTGTCCGGGTTCAGGCAATCTGCAAGCTTGCGGTCCTGGCCGCCCAATGCCGATACCAGCCGGATCTGGCATCCCTCGGTCGAGAGGCTCAGGTAGGCCAAACGGCTCCCGTCGGGCGCCCAAGTCGGCTCCTGATCGGCGGACGGATTCCGGGTCAGCCGTCGAGCCACTCCTTCGCCTGGCTGGATGAGGTAGAGGTCGAAGTTGTCTTGCTCAGGGCCATTCCAGGCAAAAGCGATGCGATCTCCAGGTCCATAGGCGGGATCGACTTCCAGTCCTTCGAAGGTAGTCAAGGGGGTTATGTGGAAAGAAGCAGTTCGCCGAAGCATTGAAGGCTCAGCAGCCCAGGGGAGCAGGGTGATGGCCAAAGCGGCAGCGGCTGCGCCCAGGAGAGCTACGATCCATGGCCTGGCCTTTGAGCTCTTCCAGAATGGAGGGGCGGACGGACCTGACTGCTCAACCGGAGCCAATAGCCGGTATCCGACCTTGGGAAGAGTCTCGAGATATTCACCTTCCGCCGGATCCTGACTGAGAATGCGGCGCAGCTTGGAGACGGCGGTGTTGAGGGAGTCTTCGCTGACGGTCACCTGCGGCCAAACGCGCTCAAGAATCTCGGTGCGGGTAACGGCGCGGCCCGCCTTCTCGGCCAAGCAGCAGAGCACTTCCATGACGCGGGGCTCCACCCGCTGGCAGCGCTCACCCAGCCTAAGAGAATTGGACCGCGGATCGACTTCCCAGTTTCCGACCTTGAACCGGCCCTCACCCAACGGGCCCCCGCTCTCCATCATGCCTTCCTCGCTCGCGCTCTTACATTGAGGTTTCGTCATCTTAACGATCCCGACATTGCGGCCGGAGACCTCGAATGCCCTAGGTCCGGGCGGTAGGCTCGGCAAGAGCGTAACCCCAGCCATCGGCTGCTTCCAAGAGGGTATCAAAACTGGAAAGCAAGAAGATGACCGTGCGCTGGCCCAGGAGTTAGACGACAAGGCTTTACTGAGGCCGGCAGACCCTTTCTGATGTAGCGGCCCAGGGAGTTCCTCAGCTCTTTCCGAGATATCGCCGCGGCCGCTCGAATATGCTCCTACGCCCTTAGGCTCGGGCCACCGGTCATTCCTTTCCAGGTAAAGGGCGAGTGCCTCGCGGATCAGTGAAGACTGCTGACGGCCCCACCGCCCTCTTGCTGAGTTCCTTGAGTCGAACCAAAGTCGTCTTATCTATACAAAGTCGTCTTGACCATGCCGTCAGTTTCCCATATATGGCACCACCCAAGGTGATGGCTTCCGTGTGCTCTATACGGCTTATCGACGGTCGCCTAGGCAAACTCGCCCAGGTATTGGGGGAGCATGGTGCGCCAGGTGGGCCAGTCGTGGTCGTAGTCGGGGCCCCAGGGATCGACGCGGTTGGGGATGGAGCGGGCGCCCAGGACGTGGGCCATGCGCCAGGTTTCCTGAGGATCTTCCCAGCGTCCGCCGCCGTAGGGCATGACCACGAAACGCCGCTGCAAGAGACGCAGTTGAGGGCCGTCCTGGAGGTTGGGCAGGTAGTGGAGGGGCGAAGAGAAGTAGAAGTCGTGGTTCATGTGTCCGCGCGTGTACTTTTCGAGGTCGTAGGTGCCGCTCATTCCGATGGCCAGCTTGAAGGCGTCGGGATGGCGGCAGAGGGCGGCCACGGCGCTGAAGGCCCCGATGGAGGCTCCGGCGGAGATGATCTCGATTCCGGGCGATTTGCAGTCGGTCTGGATGGCCGGGACGATTTCGTGGTAGATGGCGGCGTCCCAGGCCGTTTGCAGCCAGGAACAATGCTGGGGCGGATAGCCTTCCAGCCAGGCGCGTCCGGCGATGCTGTCGGTGGAGTAGACCTTAACGCGTCCCTCGTCGATAAGATGGCGCAGGGCGCCGATGAGGTGAAAGCGCTCGATTTCCTCGGCGTCGCCCCCGGCGGTGGGAAAGATCATCACGGGGGTGCCGTAGTGCCCCCAGCGCACCAGACGGATTTCGCGGTGGATGCGGTCGGAATGCCAGACCGAAGTGTCCTTCATGGACGCCCCTCCTCCTCGCGCCACTTTTGGATCAACTGCCAGAAGCGTTCGGTGAATTCGTCGATCTCGTGCTCGGGGTAGAGGGCGGCCACTTTCTTGCGCACGGCCTCGCGGGCCGTGTCGCTGGCGAAAAACTCATAGGCCACTTCGTCGAGGTGACCCAGGTGCTGATCGCAAAACTCCTGGAAACGTTCCTCCTCGAAAGTCTGGCGGGCCAGGTCGGCATAGCGGCGGACGCGTTCTCGGTAGGGCAGGTCGAGGTCGGCGATGGCGAAGTAGGGGTCCCAGTCAAGGGTCTTGCGCATGCGGCGCTCGGTGGCGGCGCAGAAGACCGACCAGCGGACATTGGCCTTGACCAGCCAGGGGAAGTGGTAGTGCAGCGAGGTGACCTGCGAGTCGGGACAGGCGTTGGCGAAGTCGATGGGATGCCAGTCGCCCCCGGCGTAGAGGGCCTCGCAGGAGTTGAAGTCCCATCCGAAGAAGCTGTTGATGGTGAGGGTGATGTCGCGCAGCAATTGGGCGTCCTCGGGGGGCAGGAAGTCGCGCTCCAGCCGGTAGCGGCCGTGCAGCGGGGCCGAGGGATCGTAGTTGACGATGCGCAGTTGGGGACCCAACCCCACGCAGCGAACGAAGAAGTCGTAGGGCAGGACGGCCTTTTGCAGGTGCATGACCAGCGTGCCGCTGTCGTCGTAAGCCGACTTGAGGGCCTCTTCGTCGTCGATCTTGCTGACGCCCCTCCATCCGCCCCCGTCGTAGGGCTTCATGAAGAGCGGGTAACCCAGTTCGCGTCCCACCTGTCCCAGGTCGAAGAGGCGGGCGTAGCGCTGCAAGGTGGGCTCGAGGTCGTCCTTGGGCTCGTAGCTCTTGGGAGGAATCAGCCAGGTCTCGGGAATAGGCAGTCCCAGCCGCATCATGGCGCAGTAGGTGGTCTGCTTTTCCATCGATTGCAAGGCCCAGGGATTGTTGAAGACGTAGAGGTCATCCATGATGACCGCCTTCTTAATCCACTCCCGGCTGACATGGTACCAGTGGGTGAGCCGGTCGATGACCAGATCGTACCGGCAGGGCTGGCGCAATTTGAAGGGTTCGATGGTCAGCCGCTCGACCTCGAAATCGACGACGTCGTCTCCCTGAGGAATGGAAAGCTTGAGGCGCTTCACCACCTCCTCATAGCAAATGGGCCAGCATATGTCGGCTCCCAGCGAGAGCCCGATCCGTCGAGTGACTTGAGCCAAAGAGTCCTCCTGACTGTTGCGGACTCAGTATTTTAGGATACTCGCGGCTCCGATGTCCAAAGTCGCTTGGGGCGAGGTTTGGAGAACCGCCAGCAACCTGAATTTTTATCTCACGCTTTCAGCGTTTTGTTGTCTAAGAATGCGAAACCCAGGGTTCCGTCCTTGCCGCGCTCCGCTTGCAGCGGACTCCACCCTGGGCTGGCGAATCGCTCGCCTTCAGCGAGCCCGGAGTCGGCTTGAACACTGCGGCTGCTTGGCCTCGCAGCTTTGGCGAAGGAGGGGCGAATCGCTCGCCTTCAGCGAGCCCGGACTCGGCTTGAACACTGTGGCTGCTTGGCCGCGCAGCTTTGGGGGGGGCGAATCGCTCGCCTTCAGCGAGCCCGGACTTGAGCCTCGAGACGGTGCTGCACCCTGGGCTAATGCTAATCGAGGGCTAGTCGAATCGCTCGCCTTCAGCGAGCCCGGAGTCCGTTTTCGACGCCGTGCCATGCATGCCTCATTCGTAGACCATCCAGAGGGGGCCGGGAAAGAGCCAGGAGAGGCCGTCGCGCAGGCGGTCGCGCCAATTTTCCCAGTTGTGGCCGTCGCGGGCCTCGCGGTAGCGCACCTGCATGAGGCGGTTTTCCTGCAGGAGCGGAACAAGGGAGCGGTTCTCGTAGATGAGCGACTCGTATCTGCCGCAGGAGATGAAGATCTTCTCGGCCGGCTTGCCGGGATTCTTGCGGAAGCTGTTCATGAACCTCACCACCGGATCGAAGACGGGGCCGCGCCAGTGCTGTCCGATGTCGGTGAAGGCGAAGGAACCCGACTGCAGCAAGAGGCGGCCGTAGGTGTCGGGATGGGTCCAGGCGGCGTGGAGAGCGGCCACGGCGCCGAAGCTGGCTCCCATCAGTCCCCGGCCTTCAGGGCGGCGCACCAGGGGGAGACGCTTTTCCAGGTAGGGCAGCAGTTCATGGGCCAGGTGGTCGGCGTGACGGAGATCGGCGGCGTATTCGACGAGGCGGTCGGACGAATGAGTCAGCGCCGCGATCAGGGGCGGAATCTCCAGCCGGTGGATGAGGTTGTCGAGCACCGTCTGGAGGGAGGCGAAGTTGAGGTAGTCGTTCCCGTCGTGGACGATCAGCAGCGGATAGTTGCGGCTGCGCCGGTAGCGGGCGGGCAGGTAGAGCCTGAAGCGCCGGTCGGAAGCGAAGATCTTGCTGTGCATCGAGATGTCGTCGATGGCGCCGGGACGGGCGTCGGGGTCGGGCTGAGTCCACTCGGGAGGCGTGTAGCCGTAGGCGCGGCAGACCGAGTTCGCGCCGAAAGGATCGTAGGCCTTGAGATCGTTGAGCGGATCTTCGATCAGCCGCTCCTTGCCCTCGGAGACGACGTTGAACTTGTACTCGATACGTGAACCCTTGGGCAGTTCCAGGTGCAGGTGCCACAGGTCCGAGTCGTCGTCCAGCGCGTGGAAACGCTGGTAGGAAGGCAAACCGTAGACCCAGTGCTGCAAATAAACGTCATCGGCCTCGCCGCGGTAGACGAACGTGACCCCGTCCTCTTCAACGATGGGAAATTGATGGGACTGGAAGAACTCGTCCAGGGCTTTCTCGTCCCCTCGCTTATTGAGCCGTCTGAGTTGCAGGAGTAAGGGATTCATGAGGGGTTGAGCGGGCGGAGTTTGCCCTGGCTGGTGAGGCGCAGGGAGCGACGGGCGGCCAGCAGGCGTCCGCCGCGCCAATGGATGAAGCTGCCCTCGTCGAGGGTGACGCACAGGGCCGGTTTCATGCGTTTGGCCAGCCGTCCGACGCGCTGGCTGTCGTCGAGAAGCAGCCGCTGGCGGGCCTGGGGCAAGGGGACCACGTCCTCCACCAGTCCCAGTCCCGTCTCCAGCAGTTCGGCGTCTCCGGCACCCTGGGGAGGACAGTCGTGAAAGAGCAGGATCCGCTCGCTGAGCGCCATGGCCCCCGCCGACCAGGCGATGACGGGACGCTGCAGCAGCAATTCCCCGAGGTCGAATAAACGCATTCGGTTGATCAGTACGGCGATGTGTCCTCCGGCGATGAGGACGGCCTTGCTGGCGGCGATCAGTCCCTCCACTTCCTGGCGCTGGACGTGATTGCGCAGGCGCAGCTCAGGGTGTTCTTGATGGACCTTGAGGATGCGGCGCAAGTGGCGCCGGTCGAGTGAGCGCACGGCATTGAGCGCCGAGCGCTTCTCGCTGCCCAGCAGCGAGCGCAAAGGGGTCTGCTCTTCGCGGTTAAGGGCGCGTACCGCCTCGAGCGCATAGTGCAGCCGCAGGCGGTAGAAGCGCTGCAGGCGCATGAGCTTCTGCTGGCGCAGGCGATGCTCCTCCAAGAGGGCCCGGTCATTGCGAAAGAGCCTCTCGGCGCGACTGTAGAGCTGCAAGTCGTCCACCCGGCAGCCCACGTGAGCGCTCAGCTCCTCAAGCTCTCCTTCACGCTCCTGCCAGCCCGCGGTGACGGCGCACAGCGGACCCGAGAGTCCCAATTCGTCGAGGACCTGGGCCAGAGTCGGCTGGTGTCTTTGTGGACCTAAGAAGACGATGTCCGGCATGAGCCCATCATGGTCCGCGAAAGGGGGGTGCGATGTCAACACTCACCCTCCTTCGTCCAGCTACGGAGGGCAGGGACACCCCGGTCGGGGGACGGCTCGGCGGCCTGGCCCACCTTGCCGTGTCGGGGCATCTCCAGGATCGCCGCAAGGATGCGCCTCCCACCCGGTCTGGGGGCCGTGTGGTGGCTGCCCCACCCCGGTTGTGTCGGGGCGTTGCCAGGATCGCCGCAGGGATGCGCCTCCTTCAGGTGCGGGCTCTCTTCGCCCAGGCTATGGGGGGCAGGGACACCCGGTCGGGGGGCCGTGCGGTGGCTTGCCCCTCCCTTGCCATGTCGGGGCATCTCCAGGATCGCCGCAAGGATGCGCCTCCTTCAGTTGCGGGCTCCCATGGTACTCGCCTGGTGGGAGGCGCATCCTTGCGGCGATGGAGGAAATGTTCAGCCTGGACGAGTTGGCGCAGGCCTTTGAGGGGGGTCAAAGAACATCCTGCCAGCCTCCGGTCCTCAAAGCAGCGATGCGCCTCCCGCGAGAGCGCAGAGACAGAAAGAAGGGAGCTTCAGCGGGCGTCGTGGACGATGCGGCCGGAGACGATGGTGAGGACGGGGAGGCCGTGGAGGACCCAGCCCTGGTAGGGGGTGTTGCGCGACTTGGACTTGAAGGCGTTGGAGTCGACCGTGACCTGGCGTTCGGCGTCGAAGACGGTGACGTCGGCCACCGAGCCTTTCTTCAGGGTGCCCCGCTCGAGGCCCAGGATGCGGGCGGGGTTGACGCTCATCAATTGCACCAGCCTGGGCAGCGAGACCACTTCTTTGCGCAGCAGGTGCTCGACGCACAGGGGCAAGGAGGTCTCCAGCCCGATAATGCCGAAGGCGGCCTCCTCGAAGGTGGTGTCCTTTTCCAGCGAAGTATGAGGAGCGTGGTCGGTGGCGATGCAGTCGATGGAACCGTCGCGCAGCCCTTCCAGCATGGCCTCGACGTCGCGGGGAGTGCGCAGGGGAGGCGACATCTTGTAGTTGGTGTCGTAGTTCTCGATGTCGGCGTCGGCCAGGGTGAAGTGGTGGGGACACACCTCGGTCGTCACCGCTATGCCGTCCTCCTTTCCCCGGCGGACGTGCTGCAGGGCCTCGGCGGTGGAAATATGGCAGATGTGGGCATGGCAGCCCGTCAGCCTGGAGAGCATGATGTCGCGGGCGATGTGGATCTCCTCAGCCACTCCGGCCATGCCGTTGAGTCCCAGGCGGGTGGAGGCGGAGCTTTCGTTCATGCATCCGCCGGCCGAGAGGTGCTTGTCTTCGCAGTGGTCGAGGACGGGCAGGCCGAAGAGGCGGGCATACTCCATGGCCCGGCGCATGACCTGCGAGTTCATGACGGGATAACCGTCGTCGCTGATGGCCACGATGCCGGCCCGGGCCATTTCGCCGATCTCGGCCAGTTCCTGCCCCGCCTGCCCCTTGGTGATGGCCCCCGCCGGGTGGACGTTGGCGCTGCCGGCCCTGCGCCCCTGCTCGATGACGTGGCGCACCACGCTCTCGTTGTCGATGACGGGATCGGTGTTGGGCATGCACATGACCGAGGTGAATCCGCCCGCCGCCGCCGCCCGGGCGCCGCTCTCGACGGTTTCCTTGTCTTCCCGGCCCGGCTCGCGCAGGTGGACGTGCATATCGATGAGTCCGGGAGTCACCACCCATCCCCGGGCTTCGACGACCTCGGCTTTTTGATCGGGCGAAAGCTCGATCTTGGAATCGATGGCCGCCACCCGCCCCTCCTCCAGCAGCAGGTCGCACTGGCGGTTGATGTCTTGGGTGGGATCGACGACCAGTCCTTGGCGAATCAGTATCTTCATGTCTCAGATCCCCAGTCCTTCGCCCGAGCCTGCCAGCAGGTAGAGGACGGCCATGCGCACCGCCAGTCCGTTGGTGACCTGTTCCAGGATGACCGAGTGGGGACCGTCGGCCATGGCCGGATCGATTTCGATTCCGCGATTGATGGGCCCCGGATGCATGACGATGGCGTCAGGCTTGGCGGCTTCCATCTTCTTGGAGTTGAGCCCGTAGAGGTTGAAGTATTCCTTGGTGGAGGGATAGAAGACTTCGTGCTGGCGTTCCCTCTGGGTGCGCAGCATCATCACCACGTCGGCCCCTTGCAGGGCCTTGCCCATGTCGTGCTCGACATCCACCTGATACTGGTGGAAATCGAGCGGGATCAAGGTGGGCGGGCCGCAAACCGCCACCTGGGCCCCGCATTTGGAAAGCAGCAGCGCGTTGGAGCGGGCCACCCGGCTGTGGCGGATATCGCCCACGATGACCACCCGCAGCCCTTCCAGCTTGTCCTTGTTGTCGATGATGGTCATGGCGTCCAGCAGGGCTTGGGTGGGATGCTCGTGCATCCCGTCCCCGGCGTTGACGAAGCGGATGTCCCGGCAGCGGCGCGCCAGCAGATGGACCGAGCCCGCCACCGGGTGACGCACGATGACCACGTCGGGACGCATGGCCTGCAGGGTCAGTCCGGTGTCGATGAGGGTTTCGCCTTTGCTGACGCTGCTGGTGGAGGCGCTGATGTTGACGGCGTCGGCGCTCAGCCGCTTGGCCGCCAGTTCGAAGGAAGAGCGGGTGCGGGTCGAGGGTTCGTAGAAGAGGCCGATTACCGAGCGTCCGCGCAGCGTAGGCACTTTCTTGAGAGGCCTTTCGGTGATCTCGCGAAAGCTGCGGGCCGTCTTGAGGATCAGTTCGATGTCTTGCAGGGACAGCTCCGCGATGCCGAGGACGTGCTTGCGGCTCAGTTTCATCAAACAGCACGATAATGAAAGCTCAGCCGCCAGACAAGACCCGAATGTGAATCGGCCAGCGTCAGCGGTCGGAGTTCTCGGGGAAACCGGGGCGGGAGATGGGAATGTAGTCGCGCGCCACCAGGTCCCAATAGTTGCGGTAAGGCTCCTCTTCGGCGATGCGCAGGAAATTCTGGATGTTCTGTACCAGGGACACCGAAAGATGTCCGGGAACCGACTCGGGATGGATGTCGCGGTATCCGGTCAGCCGGTTGAAGTAGCTGCGGATGAGGATGCCGCTGTCGGCGACGGGCATGGAGCCCACGTTGTCGATGAAGAACTCCATGGTGCCGTTGCGGAAGAGATAGAACTCGACGTTGGAAAGGTAGAGCAGGGACACCTGCAAGCCTCGCCGCCGCACCTCTTGGCCCACGGTGCGCAAGGCCTTCCCGCCGGCCAGATTCCCCACCACGGGGATAAGCCGGTTCTCTTCCGCCAGCTTCTTGAGGAAGTTGAAGCTCTCGTCGCGGTCGAGGTAGTGCCCGGTGCGGCCTTCCAGGTCGGTCTGCACCATCAGCGATCCCCAGGAGGGGAAGAGGCGGGCGTTGAGTTCGGGACGCCCCGGGATCTCGTAGGCCAAGTCGAGTCCCTTGCGGTGGAAGGCGGAAGCGATGCGTTCCACGGTGCGGCGGTCCTCCTCGGCGGTCAGATTGGGGAATTTGCCGTGCATGACCTTCCACAGCTTCTCGATGGTGCTCTCGAAATACTCCTTGTCGCCGGGCAGCGCGCTGAAGATCTGTGCCAAATCATGGGCGTCGGAGCGCGGACCGGCCTTGAATCCCCTGGGAAGAGGCCTTGCGAAGAGCTGGGCCATGAACTCGGCCCGGTTGTCGGACGAGATGAAGAGCGACTTCAGCCACAAGTGCTGAAGCAGGTTGTCGCGCCGGATGTCGACGATGAAAACCAGGGCCGGCTTGGCAGCGGCGATGTAGCTGAAATTCTGCTCCGGTCCGACTCCGATGTAAACGCCTCCCGGCTCGACGTATTTCTTGATCTGAGGCAGGACGTGCAAGTAGGAAGTTTCGTTGGAAACCAGGTTGTCGGTGGGGAAGAATCCGTTGTCCTCGCTCAGCTTGAGAGAGAGTTCCTCGAATTCCTTGTCGCTCAGTCCTTGGGCCCGCAGCGAGCAGTTGGAGCCGGAGAGAACCAGGAGAGCCAGCAGGGGCAGAAAGCGCACAACCGATCGAAAAAGCATAGGTTTCATTGTACAGGAAAGGTCTCTTCAGGTTCCCTCGCCCTTGGTTTCGTTTGGGGCGAGCAACTCGCGGTAGAGGCGCTCGCTGGTTTCAATCTTTCGTTGCATGGTGAAGTGCTCCTCCACCCTTTTGCGTCCCGCCTGCCCCATGCGGTGGCGCAGGGACTTGGAGTCGACCAGTTTCCACAGCGCCTCCGCCAGTTGAGGAGGCTGGGCGGGCGGCGCCAGCAGGCCGGTTTGGCCGTCCTCCACCAGTTCGCGATTGCCGCCCACCGCCGAAGCCACCACCGGCAGGCGGTTAGCCATGGCGGCCAGGATGGCTGAACTGAAGCCCTCCGAATGAGAGGGAAGGCAGAAGACGTCCAGCCGCTTCATGAGGGCTTCGCTGTCATCGCGAAAGCCCGTGAAGCGGACGGACTCCTGCAGACGCAGTTGGCCGCTGAGCGCCTCCAGTTCTCCTTTCAGCGGTCCGTCGCCGATGATGGCATAGCGCACCTCCGAGAAGCGCGAAGCCAGCAGCGAGGCCGCCTGCAGCAGGTCGCGGTGGCCTTTCTCGTGGCTCAGGTGAGCGACGATTCCGATCCAGACCTCGTCCAGTCCGCGCTGGAACTCGGCCGCCTCAAGCTGGTCGAACCAGCTTAGGTCGACCCCTTCGTAGACGACCCGAATGCGCCCGCGGTTCACTCCGTTTTCCACCAGCACGTCACGGATGCTGCGGCAGACGGTGAAGATGGCGTCGTTGCACCAGTTGTACTTCCAGCGGCTGAGGGGTGAACGGAGTGGAAAGATGACGCGGCGTGAGGAAACCCTGAGAGGAACCTTGCACAGCTTGGCCGCCAGTCCGCCTGCCAGGATGGGCCGCGGAGTGTTGAAGTGGACCACGTCATAAGCGCCTCCCAGCATCAACTCCCGCAGCCGGCGGAAGGCGGACGGGCTCCATTCCGAGCGCTGGCGGAAGTCCTCGACGGGGACTTGAAGGGCGCGGCATCTGTCGGCCAGCGGAGACTTGGCGGGCGCCGCCAGCAGGCAGCGGTGACCGCGTGCGGAGAGTCCCCTGATGAGCGTGTAGAGCTGCTCCTGGCCGCCTCTCCAGACCGTCTCGGTGTCGACGTAGAGTATCTTCAGTGGAGTCATGGAGAGGGCTCTGGAGGCTGCTGGTCAGGAGAGGAGGCGCGGCGCTGCAGCTCCCACAGCTTGAGGTGCTTGAAAAGGACGGAAACAGCCGAGAGCGCAGAAACCGCCAGTCCCGCCCGTCCGTCCAGAAAGCCGCGCCTGATCAGGTAGTTCTTGATGAAAACGAGGGGAGGCGTCAGGACCAGCCGCAGTCCGCCCACCCGCTTGCCGCCTTCCAGGTAGTCGGCGGCCGCCAGGGAAGAAAAGCGGTCCAGTTGGCCAAGATATTCGGAGAGGTCGCTATAGGTGTAGTGCAGGATGTGTCCTTGCAGGCGTCCGCTGGGCAGGCCCTGGCCGAGGCGGAAAGACTCGTGGACGCGTCCGCCCTGCCAGCTTCCGCTGTCGGCCCGGAAGAGGCGCATCTGATAGTCGGGATACCAGGTGGTGTGGCGTATCCAGCGTCCCATGAAGCGCGTCATGCGAGGCACCAGGTAGCCTCGCTGGGGGCCCTCGGGGGTGGCCTTCCAGTCCATCAGCTCCTGCTGCAACTCGGAACTGATCTGCTCGTCGCAGTCCAGGCTCAGCACCCAGGAGTGACTGGCTTGGGCGGTGGCGAACTGCTTCTGCTCCCGGTATCCGGGCCAGTCGCGCGGGATGACGCGGTCGGTGAAGCGTCCGCAAATTTCGGCCGTCCGGTCGGTGCTGTGAGAGTCCACGACAACGATCTCATCGGCGATTCCCTGCAGGCTCGACAGCGCCCGCTCGATTTTCTCCTCTTCGTTGAAGCTGATGAGTACGGCTGAAATCTTCTTCAAGAGGCTTCTCTCGGGGCGGAATCGGTTTCTCGTTCGGGGCCGGGGTGCCGGCTCACTACCTGGGAGCGATTATAGTAGATGGCGATGGGCGCCTTTTCATAGAAGGCTGTGAGCAGGTCGGCCACCTGCTCGTCGCTGCGCCTGGCGGCCAGTCTTTCCGTCCGGCGCAGACGTCTGACTTCGCCCAGGCGCCCGAGGGCCTTCCAGAGCGCGCGATAGAAGCCCACGTCCCCCGCCAGGATGCGGGTCAGCAGCTTGACGGTCAGCATCATCAGATGAGCCGCCATCCAGGCCGGACGGTGACAGTTGATCCAGTGGAAGAGCAGCCGGTTGCGCAGCGAAGCTTCCTCCACCTGTTGGCGCTTGAAGTGGGAATCGATGGTGGCGCTGGTGCGGTGACGGGCCAGGCTGCGCGGCTCGTAGCGGACTTGCCACCCCCGCTTCCAGGCCCGGTAGGAAAGGTCGATGTCCTCCCAGTGAAAGGGCGCCAGGATCTCCAGGAATCCTCCCAGTTCCATCAGTTTGTCGCGGCGATAGGCGGCGAAGCCTCCAACAGCATAGAAGGAAAGCAGGCGGCGTTGTCGCGTCCAGCGGCGGGCGGCTGAACCGCCGTCCAGGTCGTAGTTGAAGTAGACGCTCCAGAACCCGCGCCTGAAGCGGCCCACCTTTCCGCCCGTGGCGAAGACCGGCTCGTCCCACTCGAATACCCGGGCCGTGACGGCGAAGAGATCTTCATCGGCGGACGAGTCGGTGAAATGCGAGGCCAGATGGACGAAGTAGTCGTCTTCAACCTGCACATCGTTGTTGAGCAGTGCCACAAGCGGATAGCGGCAGTGCTCGAAGCCGCTGTTGCAGGCCGGGGAAAAGCCTCCGTTGACAGGACGCCTGATCAACTCCACCTGCGGGAACTCAAGGGGCAGGGCCTGGGGCGTCTCGTCTTCTCCGCCGTCGTCGACCACGATGATTTCCCAGGGCCGCGCGTTGCGGCGCTGGAAGAACTCGGCCGCTCTCAGCACCGAGGGCAGATTCTCCCTCAGCAGGTGAAGTCCGTTCCAGGTGGGAATGACGATGCTGAGCATGCGAGTGCGAACCCCTGGGGCGGCGCCTGACTTCAGCCCTGATCAGCTTGCAGGACGGTGATGGCGGCCACGTTGACGATGTCCTGGGCGCTGCATCCGCGGCTGAGGTCGTTCATGGGACGGCCGAGCCCCTGCAGCACCGGCCCGATGGCCTCGGCGCCGGCCAGCCGCTGAGTCAGTTTATAGGCGATGTTGCCGGCGTCCAGGTTGGGAAAAATCAAGGTGTTGGCCTGGCCTTGCAGGACGCTCTGCGGGGCCTTGGAGCGGGCCACTTGCGGAACCAGCGCCGCGTCCACCTGCAGTTCTCCGTCCGAGACCAGGTCGGGTGCGCGTTCCCTGAGAGTGTTGGCCGCCTCGGCCACTTTGTCGACCAGCGCGTGGCGTGCGCTGCCCTTGCTGGAAAAGGAAAGCAGCGCCACCTTGGGCTCCTCCTCCAGGTAAAGACGGGCGTTTTCGGCCGCCAGCATGGCGATCTCGGCCAGTTGTCCGGCAGTGGGGTCGGGTACCACGCCGCAGTCGGCGTAGATGAGGGCCTGCTGACCGCCCGCGGCAGGTTCGCGCAAAGCCATGATGAAGAAGCTGGAAAGCAGCGAGACGCCCGCACGCAACCCGATGCAATGGAGAGCGGCCCGCACCGTATCGGCGGTGGGATGGACGGCCCCCGCCACGCATCCATCGGCTTGCCCGGCGGCTACCAGAAGAGCGGCGCAAAAGACGGGATGGCGGGCGGCTCGAAGAGCCTCGTCGGGGGAGATCCCCTTGGCCCGCCTGCGTTCGAAATAAAGCTCGTCCAGCTTGTGGCGGCGCACCGCCTGGGAAGGTTGGAGAACGGGGAAATCGACCCTCAGGCCGAGTTGGCGGGCCGACTCGGCCACTTTGTCCGGATCGCCCACCAGAATGGGCTGAGCCACTCCCTCCTCGCCCATGGCGGCGGCCGCTTCAACCGCCCTGGGATCCTCTCCCTCGGCCAGCACCACCCTGCGTGAAGAGCGGCGGGCCCGGCTGCGGATGCGCTGCAACAGAGACATGGGGCGCATGTTGACCTTTAAATAAGGGCATGTCAAGATGACGTCCGTGAAGCTGACCAGCGAAGAACAGGATGGAATCTACTTCATCGTTCCGCAGGGAGAACTCTTGGCCGGGCAGGGGGACGCCGAACTGAAAGCCGAGATGGACCGCCTCATCGAAGAAGGCAGGCGCAAGTTGGTGGTCGACTTCAGCGACGTCCCCTACATCGACAGTTCCATCCTGGGGCAGCTCGTACACGGATACTCCATACTTAAGAAAGAAGGCGGCGCGCTCAAGCTGCTCAACCCCTCGAAGCGCATTATCGACGTGCTCAACCTGACCCGCCTCATCTCGGTCTTTGAAGTTTACGAAGACCGAAATCAAGTCATCTCAAGCTTCCAATAGGCTCTTCAGGAACAAAAAGAGCGCTTAGCTCGATTCCCGCTTGATGCGTTCCTTGAGGCGGTCTACCGACTCCTTCAGTTCGGCGCTCTGCGCCGCCTGGTAGGCCTTCTCGTAGGCCTGCAAAGACTTGCGGTACTTACCGGTGATCTCATAGATGTAGCCCAGACGCTCCTGAATCTGCCAGCGCTGGGGCAGGTACTTGGCGGCGTTGAGGAAAGCGCTCTCGGCGTCCGAGTTGCGCTTGGTCAGCAGATAGGCTTCACCCAGGTTGTACCAGGCCTCACCGTCCTGAGGATTGGATCCGACGTATTCCTCCAGCAAGGGGATGGCGCGTCCAGCCTGCTTGTTGGAGAGGGCCTGAATGGCGCGGTCGAAGGAGAGGCGGTCGAGAAACTTCTGAGCCTGCGGGTTGGACGGATCAAGCGCCTTGGCCTGGCGCAGGTACTGCTCGGCCTTGTCGTAGTTTTTCAGTTGGTAGTGAGACAATCCCAACTGCAGGATGTCGCTGGCTCCGCCGCGGGCGATGCCCTGGGCCTTTTCCAACTCATCGATGGCTTCGGAGTACTGTCCCTCGTTGAAGTAGGACGATCCGCGCAGGCGGTAGATGGGAAGGCGCTGGCGGCTGTTGGCGGCATAGCGTTCGCCCCGCAGGAGCACGGCGATGGCGTCGCTGTAGCGTCCGGCGTTGTAGTAGGCGTTGGCCAGACCCAGATAGGTCCCCAGGTTGTCTTCCTTCAGTTCCATGGCCTTGCGGAAGGCCTGGATGGACTTTTCGAACTGGCGCGTCTGCAGGTAGCTGTGGCCGAGGATGCGGTAGCCGTCCTCGTATTCGGGATTGGCCTCCACGATGGGTTCGAACTCGGCGATGGCCTCCCGATACTTGCCCTGCTTATAGTAGGAAAGCCCCTTCTGGAAATCTCCTTGGGCCAACGCGGCGGTGGCACAGAGCAGAGAAATCAAGAGGCTGCTGATGACTGAGCGCAAGAGTGTCATGTCGGTCTCCTCGGCTGGGCGGTCTTTGGACCCGCGGGGCCGGCAAGGGCGGCTACTCGAAGTAGCCGTAGGCCTTCCAGGCATCGACTTCCGACTGGGTCGGGATGGAAACGTTCTCCACTCCCAGCCGGCGCAGCAAGTCAAAGACTTTCACCATCTCGGAGTAGGGGACCTCGGCTCGCGGACGAATGATGAAGGGCTTCTCGGGATTGGTGTCCCTGACCGTCTGAATGTAACTGCCCAGGACCTGCAAGCTCATCGCTTCGTCGTTGACCACATAGCGTCCCTCTCCTTCAATCTTGATGAGGACCGACTCTTTAGGTTGCACATTGGTGGGATCTTGTTCGGGATATCCGAAGCGCAGACCCTGCCGGGAAGTGAAGACGGCCGTCAACATGAAGAAGATGATGAGCAGAAAGGCGATGTCGGCCATCGAGGAGGTGGGGATCTCGGGCACGTTCCTTAGCCGCCGTCTGTCCTTCAAGCGCAATCTATCCATTGCCGCCCTCCTCTGAACCGGCGGAGGGTTCCTCCTGGTCGGCCTCGGGGATAGGGAATTCGTCCTCTCCCACCTGCTGGGTGGTGAGCAGGCCGATGTTCTGCACCCCGGCGTTGCGCAAAGCTTCCAGCACCTTGTCGATGAACTCGTAGCGCGCCTCGCGGTCGGCCTTGATGACGAACTCGGTGTCGGCAAAGACGGCGATGACCTGTTCGGCCTGGTTCTGCAATTCGTCCATGGAGAGGACGGGTTCCGACTGGCTCTCGCCGTTGGAGAACAGCACTGTGCCGTCACTAGTAATGGCTACGATGGCCGGATTCTCGCGCACCTGCTCGCGCATCACCGAAGAGGGCAGCCCCACCTGGGTGCGGTCAGGCGAGAAACTGGTGGTGAGCATGAAGAAGATGATGAGCAAAAAGGCGATGTCGGCCATCGACGCCGTGGGAACCACCGGCGCGGCCTGAGCTCTGTGGATACGGCGCTTCATTGTCTCCCCGCGGCCGCAACCTTGGTGGGCGACTCTTCAATCTCGCTGAAGGTCTCCAGCAGCATCGACGTGCTGGTCTCCATATCGAGGGCAAAGTTGGAAACGCGGCTGTTGAAGTAATTGTAGGCGGTTTGCACCGGAAGGGCGATGGCCAGGCCGGTAGCGGTGGTGATCAGGGCCTGGGAGATGCCCTGGCCCACGGCCTGAGGGTTGCCCAGCCCCTGCTCGGAGAGAGCGTCGAAAGCCAGAATCATACCGATGACGGTTCCCAAAAACCCGAAGAGTGGAGCGATGTTGGCTACCGTCAGCAGGACCCACAGTCCCCGTTCCAGTTTGGACACTTCGTGCAGGGCCACCGATTCCATGGCCTTCTCGATCTCTTCGCTGCTCTTTCCATAGCGCAGCAGGCCGGACTTGAGCGTGGTGGAGACGGGGTGGTCGTAGCTCTCGCAGACCTCTACGGCCTGGCGCAGGTCGCCGCCCAGCAGGTCTTCGCGTACGGCGGAAAAGATCTCACCCGTGTCGCCCTTGATTCGCGCATAGGCGATGGCGCGCTCGATGATGTAAAACAGACCCACCAGAGAACAGATGATCAGGGCGTACATCATCGCCCCTCCGTCCTGGATCAGGTTAAACAACCAGCCAATCGCTAGTACCACTTTCTCGATCCTCCAGAATGCTCTATGTGATCACACCGCCGGCTTGAGCCGCACCGGTCGGCAAAAAAGGCTCAGCCCCCGAAACTCCCATCATAGCGAGCCAGCCTCGTTTGAGTCAAAACGGCCCCCGATGGTTCAAATGAAGCCCCTGCCCGCCATCAGGCCGCCGACAGCGGCCCGATACTAAAGAACAGACGCCGAAAAGCCGGGGGACGTTCAGTAAAAGCACGATAAAGGCGCCGCGTCATCCCGGTCTGCGGGCCGCCGCCATTTGTTGACTGAAGAGCTCCAGGGCGGCGCGGGCGGCTTCCTGCTCGGCTTCCTTTTTGGAACGGCCTTGCCCCCGGGCCAGCGACTTGCCCGCGGACACCACCTCGACGACAAATTCCTTGCGGTGGTCGGGGCCGCTCTCCCTGACCACCCGGTAATTGGGTTCGTTTCGTCCCAGGCTGTGGAGGCTTTCCTGCAAAGCACTCTTGAAATCCCTAACCTTGACCCGCGCCGGATCGATTTCCTCCAGCAACGGGGCGAAACGCCTGAGGAGAAAGCGCCGCGCCGCTTCCAACCCGCCGTCCAGATAGATGGCGGCGGTCACGCTCTCGAAAATGTCGGCCAGGATGGCGCGCTTCTTGCGGCCGCCGGTCTTCTCTTCTCCATGGCTCAGCAGCAGGTAATCGGCCAATCCGATCTCGAGGGAAAGGCGACTCAGTTGACGGGCCGAAACCAGATGGGCCTTGAGCTTGGAGAGCCCACCCTCGCGCAGAGTGGGATAGTCGCGAAAAAGAGCCTCGCTGACAACCAAACCCACCACCGTATCGCCGAAGAACTCCAGCGCCTCGTAATCGCCCGAATCGGAGCGGTTGCCTGCGTCATGCAGGTAGGAGCGGTGAGTCAAGGCCTGGTCGAGAAGAGCATAGTTTTTGAAACGGTATCCCAGCGCTTCTTCCAGACGGCGCAACTGAGAGATACGCTCCGGGCCGGGTTGTGAGACGGCGATGGCGGCGGTTGGAGGATTGGCAAGCGCTCCGCGGAATTTTTCCAGCCAGTTCATTGCCCGCAAAGGCTCCTGGCCGCCCCCCGGCCGGGGGACGGCCACGAAATAGGGTCACCTGGAAGGCGGCGGCTCGGAAGCGCTGCCGGGAGGAGGCGAAGCGGCGCCTTCAGAAGGCGGAGGCGTCTGAGCGGCGGCACGGGCGGCCGCCTCCTCGGCCCATTGCTTCTGCTTGGCGGCCACGTTCTCTCTCAGCGTCTGTTGGGCTTCCTGGACGCGAGCCTCGATCTGGCTCACATCCTTGTTCAAGAGTCCGTAAATCTCTTCCAGACTCTGCATGGCGGCGTTGCCCACGGCCGTGCCGGTGGCTGCTGCCAAAGCGAAATACTTGATGCACTGGTTGGCTTCGTTCTTCTGTCGGTAGGCGCTTCCCAGGCGGTAGTAGGCGTAGTCGTCGGTGGGATTCAGTTGGGCGGCCATCTCCAGATGCTCGATAGCCTCATCGAGCTTCTCCGGGTTCTCCCGCGAGGCCATGTACTCGCCCAACTGAGAACGTCCGATGGCGAAGTGGGCCGCACCCAGCAACTGGTCGCGCTGCTGGGGTTGGAAGTTGGCGCCGGCCTGCTCGTCGTCCAAGGTCGCGGTGACCTTGCCGGCCAGCATCTGAGCCTTGTCGAACTCTTTGGTTTCGGCGTAGTAGAAGGCCAATTGACTGGCCAAGTCGACCGCTTGAGGCAACTCTTCAAGGGCCTGCTCGCCATGCATCATGAAGGTGGGGAAGTCGTTTTGGGCGAAGGCCGACATGGCGATGACGTAGTGAGCGTGCGGAGTCATGCCGCTGTCGGGAAACTGTTCCAGAAAGGACCGGGCCATGTCTGCTTGCTCGGGCTTGGCTGCGTTGGCCACGGCGTTCCAGGCATCCATTTCGGCCTGAGTGCGCACCTCGCCCACCTTGCGGGGAGGCAGCGGCACTTCAGCCGCCTCTTCTTGCGCCGGCTGCCCTTCCTGCTGGCCCTCTTGCTGCGGTTCCTGCCCTTGCTGCTGAGCTACGGCCCATCCCCCCAACAGGGCCAGCAAGCCGGTCAGCACTGCGTAACGAATGATCTTCATCGAAATCCTCCCAATCAAAGATTGCGGCCATCCATTGTGGCACATTCGCAAGCGGAATCCAATTCGTCTCCCCTGGTCGCAGGCTGGGATGCGAGAGGCTTTCAAGAGTTGCGCTTTGAGGCCAATCGCCGCACCGCCTCTTCGACCCGGGCCGCCGCTTGGCGGGGGTCGCCCGAGCAGGGGAAGTGCAGAGGAGGGCCGAAACGGACGGTGACGAAGCCCGCCTTGGGGCGGCTTGCGTGCTTGTTGTAGATCTCGAAGAGTCCCCGCAGATGGACCGGGACCACCGGCAGCTTCATCTCTATGGCCATCATGCCCACCCCGGGCTGGAAGGCTTTTATCTCTCCGTCGTCGCTGCGTCCCCCTTCGGGGAAGATGAGCGGGCAGTAGCCTGTCTCGACCAGGAGTCCGGTTTGGCGCAAGGTCTTGCGCACGCCGCCCATGCGCTGGGGCAGAGGATAGGCGTTGAAGAGGCCCCGCGACAGCAAGTAGAACCAAATGGCCGCAACCCGCCGCTTGAGGCCGTAGTCGTCAGGACGGTAAAGAGGCAGGAAATGCTCTTTGGCCATGGCCGGAGCCAGGCGGTAACGCCATGTGAAGGGCAAGGCCAGGGCCAGGGCCGGAGTGTCGAGGTGGCTGTTGTGGTTGGCGGCAAAGATGACGGGGCCGGAGAGGCCGCCAAGATGGTGCAGGCCCTCCACCTGCATTCGCGCCAACTTTTGAAAGAAATGGAAGACGATCAGTTCGTCAGCCAGCACCCGGGGGATCTTGATGAGAGGCCCGTGCCATCCCAGCAGCCCGGTTCCGCCCGGGGACTCGAGGGTCTCGGAGGCCGGCGCCCGGCTCTCCCGAGAGGAGACGGGCTCTGGGGATGTCTCCGGCTGAGCGGGGAGAGGTTGTTGGGAGGTGTCGGCACGGCGGCCTGGTGCCGTGCCGGGGCGCAGAGAACGCAGCCAGGCGCGCAGCTCGCCGAGCGTATCGGTTCGGGCCAAGCGTTCCTCGGACAGGCGCACGCCGTAGGCTTCTTCCAAGGCCGACATCAGTTCGATGCGGTCCAGTGAAGAGAGCCCCAATTCCTTCTCCAGGCGGGTTTCGTCGCTCAATCCGGCGGTATCCTGCCCGCTGATCCGGCGCAAAGCGGCCTCCAGAGGAGAGTCCCCGGACTGGGCGGGAGTGGGCCCCCGCATCTGCTCTTCCACGGCTTCGGCGACTTTGCCCCGCTGGACCTTGAAAGTGGAGGAGGTGCGGGGGAAGTCCTCGCCGGGCCAGCGAGACCAACTGCGGACGCGTTGATGAGGTTCGAGCCGGGCGTTGGCTTGGCGGACGGCCTCGGCCAAGTCGGCCTGGGCACTTGAGGGGATGATGGCGGCATGGACTGCTTCCCCGCCCTCGATGCGGCCAGGCACTGCCACGGCATAACGCACCTCGGGACTCTCCTCCAGGGCCCTCTCCACGTCACCGGGATGAACGTTGAGTCCCTCGGAGGTCACGATCAGGTCTTTCTTGCGTCCCCGGTAGTAGAGGCGGCCTTCTTCATCGAATTCGCCCAGGTCGCCCGTGTGCAGCCAGCCGTCCTCAGCCGTCAGTTCCCTTTCGCCTCCGGCTCCCAGGTACTCGCTGACCACCGAGTCTCCCTTGACCAGGATCTCTCCCTCCTGGCTGAGCCGGACCTGCTGTCCCGGCAGCACGCTGCCGATCGATCCGGGGCGGCTGCGGAAAGGATGGTTGACGGCCACTACCGGCGAAGTCTCCGTCATCCCATAGCCCTGCACCACGGCGTATCCCAGGCTGCCCCAGAAGGACTCGATGGAAGCGTCGACCTCGGCTCCGCCCACCACCAGCGCCCAGAACTTCCAGCCCAGCGCGCTGTGGATGCCGCGGGCGTTCCACCAGCGCTCAAATACGCCTTTCCAACCGCCCCCATGGGAGCGCCGGGGCGGCATGGGCAGGTTGCGCTGCAGGTAAGTCTGCAGGGTTTGGGCGATGCGGGGGACGCAAACCAGCGCCGACACGCGCCGGCGCCTCACCAGTCGGGTCAGCGAAGCTGGATGGAGGTCGTCGCTGAACACCGCGGAACCGCCCAGCAGCACTGGGATGAAGAGTCCCAGCGACTGGCCGAACATGTGGCTGAGGGGCAGCAGGTCGAGCAGACGGATGGGCTGGAAGGGCCAGGCGTACTTGCGGTAGGGCGCGATCTCGCGGGCGAAGGGACGCAGATTGGAGCAGATGTTGCGATGCCGGTGAACCACCCCCTTGGGCTGTCCCGTGGTGCCCGAAGTGTAGACGATCTCGACCACGTCCTCAGGCTGGGCCGGCGTCAAAAGCAGGCGGGTGGCGCGGGGCAGACGGACGGCCTCGTCCAGACAAAAGCGGGGGCTGATGTGGCTGGCAGGCCCGTCCACCCGGCTTCCGTGAAGAAGAATGCAGCCCTGGGTCTGCTTGCGGATGCGGCCCACGAAGGAGGGGGAGGACCGAAAATCAAGAGGAACGACGACCGCTCCCAGGCAAAGGCAGGCCCAGAAGGAAGCCACCCATTCGGGCCGGTTCTCGCTCCACAGCAGCACCCGATCGCCGCGTCCCACCCCTTGAGACCGCAGATAGTCTGCCAGGCAGGCGATCTGGTGGCGCAATTCGTCGTAGCCGAGCCGCCACGTCCGATAGCCGTTGTAGTAAAGAAGAGCTTCACGCCCGCCCAGGGCGTTCATGCGATCGAGAAGATCGAGCAGAGTCTGCATGCGTCGGTCCTGCGCTCAGGACCTCATTCCCCCCACGACGTGGACCGCCTTGAGGTCATTCCCAGTTTTCTTTGCGTATCTCTGAACCGTCCTCCAGGTACCAGGTATCAGGGCCGTAACTCTTGGCTACGAAGACAAAGAACCGCTGCAGACGGTCGGCCTCTGCACGGGGCAGAGTGATCTGAAGCTGCACCCGGACATCAGGGTTCACATCCGAGCCCTTGAAGACGAATCCCTTGGCCGGCACCTCCTCCAGGCCGAACCAAGCCGAGAGGTAGCCCTGGACGAAGTTGGTTTCGCGCACCGGCATGGGTTTGTCGGCCTGTTCCAGGACCATCTGGTAATCGTTGATGGTGCGGGCCGGGGCCCCCACGCCGATGCGGTAGTCCGCGCCCGGGTCGAAGGAGGTGAAACTCGCCGTCAAGACAATCTCCTCCGTGCTCGTTTTGAGGATGGGAGCCGCCATCTCTGCGCGGCCGGCCGCTGCCAAGGCGAGCGCGGCGGCCGCCAAAGGAATGATCAGGAACACTGCTTTCTGTCTCATGAGCGTCCTACCCCTTGCAGTTGGTTGTCGTGCCGGCCGCCCAAGATCTCCCTGTCCCCCCTGGCGGCGGCGTAGCAGCGCGCCGGGAACTCTGCGCCCCCATCGATTCTACGGCTGCCCGTCTCCATAAGAGTTTGTCCCCACAATGTTATACTCAATTTTGCGTCCTGTCGAAACCCCTGCCTTCAAGATGATGAAGAGAATGGCGAAAAGTTGGAGCAGAAAAAGAAGAGGCCGGCTGGGGGCATGGCTGTGGGCGCTGCTGCTTGCAACGGCTTTGACCGGGGCAGCTTTGGCGGAGAAAAAGATCGCCCTGACCTTCAACGATTTGCCCTCCCGCGGTCCCTCCGGCTTCTGGCGTCCACGCGAGGTCTCCAACCAGATCTTGCGCACGCTGGAGGAGCATCAGGTTGCCGCCGCCGGCTTCGTGGTGCAGGAAAAGATCGACGATCAGCCCATGCTCTACGTGGTGCTGACCGACTGGGCCGAGCGCGGATTCATACTGGGCAACCAATCCTACTCGCGGGTCGACTACAACGTGCTCGACTACCGCGACTATTATGAGCACGTCAAGGATGGCCAGAAGGACATCGCGCGGCTGGGCCGGCTCAAGGGAATCGCTTTCCGCTTCTTCCGCCCGCCCCAACTGCACTACGGCAACACCGAAGGCAAGCTCAAAGACCTGCGCGGCCTGCTGCGGCGCAACGGCTACCAGATGGCCCACGTGACCGTGAAGACCTCGGACCATCAATTCATCCGCGCCTACCTGGAGCATGAGCGCGAACCCGAGAACGTGGCCCGGCTGCAGCGCCTCTTCCTGGCCCACGTCAACCAGAGCCTGGAGTACGCCGAACAGCAGTCGGAAAAAGTTTTCGGACGCAACATCCGCCACATCTTGCTCTTGCGCTGCGGCATCGCCACCGCCATGTTCCTGGACGAGCTGATCACTTTCCTCAAGGAAGAAAAGGGCTATTCCTTCGTGACCCTGTCCGAAGCCCTGGAAGATACCGCCTATCAAGCCGAGGACGAGTACGCCGGCCCGGAAGGCCTCATTTTCATCGACCGCGTGGCCGCCACGCGAGGCCTCACCTACAATCCCCAGGAGGGGGAACTGCAGCGGGACGACGTAGAACGCTGGCTGCAGGAGATGATCGCCGAAGAGTCCGCTTCTTCCTCCAAAGATCCCCGCTGAAAATCTCTCGCTAACTTTCGGCGTCCTCCCAGTGTCTGGATAAACGGATGGAATACGAGGACGACCAGTTGGTGAGGGAGATCCTGCGCGGTTCGGATGTGGCCTTCGAGCGGCTGATGCGGCGCTACGAACGCCTGGTGTTCGCAGTAGCCTACGGTTATGTGGGATGCCCCGAACAGGCCATGGACGTGGTCCAGAACGTCTTTCTCAAGGCCCACGGCAACCTGGGGTCTTATCGCTCTACAGGCTCATTCAAGCCCTGGCTGATGCGCATCGCCGGCAACGAGAGCCTGAACTGGCTCCGTTCTCAGAAGCGTCATCGCCATGCTCAGCCGGTGCGCGAAGAGATCGCCGCCGCTCCCGGCCCCGGCCAGGAAGGCCGCCTGATGCAGCGCCAACGCCGCCAGGTGCTGATCAACTGCCTGGAACGGCTCAATCCGCGCCAGCGCTCGGCGGTCGTGCTGCGTTATTTCGAAGACCTGCCCATTCGCGAAATCGCGTCCCATTTGGATTGCAGCGAGGGAGTGGCTAAGAACATCCTCTTCCGCAGTCTGCAGAAGATGCGCAAGATCGCGGCCCGGAAGGAGGCCTGCTGATGAATTCCTGCGACAGCTTTCAACCGCTTTTTGAATCTCTGCTTTCGGGAGAGGCGCTGAGCAGTCCGGCACGGGAGGCCCTGGGCCGCCACGCCGAGGAATGCCGAGAGTGTCGTCAGTTGCTGGAACTGCACCGTGAACTGGCCCAAGGCAAAGAAGAGCTGCCGGGCCTTACCCAGTCCGACTTCGCCGCCATGCGGCGGCGGGTGCTGCAAGGCGCCTCGGCCCGGCGCGCCCAGCGATCCGAACTCTCTCCCCAGCAGCAGCCTGCGGACGGGTCGGGCCGTCCGGGCGCCCTGAAACTCCCGCCTCTGTGGTCCGCGGCGGCGGCCGTCCTGCTGCTTGTCACAGGAGCGCTGCTGGGCCGGCTCACCGTTTCGGCCCAGCCTTTCGAGTTGGCGCCTGGGGGCGGCTACGGCTCCCTCATCCGCGAAATCAGCGCGGAAGCCGAAAGCAACGACGACTTCTCGGACGTGGAGGAATCGCAATTCGTTTTCTCGGACGTCAGCTTTCGTCCCTTGCCCCGCCAGCGGTTGGCCCTCAGCTTCAACGTGACCCGTCACGTCGAAGTGGAAGAGCCGGTCGATTCGCCCCTGGTCAAGGAAGTGCTGGCCCAGTCCTTGATGGCGCGCGGACCCGACGCTCTGGGGTCCCGCCTCAAAGCCGTCTCGCTGGCCTCTCAAGCCATGGACCCCAAGGTGCGCGAAGCGCTGACCTTCGCCATGCACCGCGACGAAAGCCTGGCCGTGCGGCAGAAGGCGCTGTCAATCCTGGCCGGCCTGCCCATGGACCCTCAGGTCGAGGACGCTCTTCTGGCTACCCTGCGCGACGACCCCTCGGTGCAGATGCGGCTGATGGCGCTGGAGGTCCTGGGCCAACATCAAGTCGGCTCCGATGCCCTGCGCCAAGCCATCGAGGAAATCGAGCAGCGGGGAGACCGGGCCGTTCTGCTTAAGGCCTCCCGGTTGCGGGAGTAAGCCAGGCTGCTCAAACACTTGTCCATAAAGTTTTTTTTACGAACCGATAGAAAAGAGGAGGAACCTGACCATGTTTGCTCATAACTCGAAGCGCCTCTCGCCTGCGGGCTTAGGCGCCCTAACCGTCCTCATCGCACTGGCGACGGCCACCTCGCTGCCGGCCCAGCCGGAAAAGCGCCTGCCGGCCTCCCCGGGACAACTGCTGGTGCTCGACTTGCAGGCCGGCGGCTCGGTCTCGGTGATCGGCTGGGACCGAAATGAAGTGCTGGTCAGCTACGACGTTCGGACCGGCAATCCCTCGGACTTCCAAATCGACATCGAAGAGACCGGAGACGGAGTCCGGGTGCGTTCAGGCTACATCCGCAATTCCCGTCATTGGTCCAGCAACATGGCATTCAACATCCGGGTGCCGCGCCAATTCGACATCGACCTCGATTCCATGGGCGGAGGCCTGAGCGTGGTCGATGTGGAAGGACGCTTCACGGGAAAAACCATGGGCGGCGAACTGTCCTTCACCAACGTGCGGGGCAGCGCCGAGATGAAGACTATGGGCGGCGAGATCCACCTTGAGGATTCCGACTTGGACGGATCCTTACGCACCATGGGCGGCGAGGTGCTCTTCCGCAACGTGGAAGGCGACGTCCGCGGAAGTTCCATGGGCGGAAACGTCCGCTATGTCAACGTCCGCCGCCGTGACGGCTCCCTGGCCGGACCCGACCGGACCGGATCGGTGCCGGCCAGTTCCGACACCGTCCAGATCTCGACCATGGGCGGACGCATCGACGTGGACGAGGCGCCGGAAGGAGCTTCGGTGCATACCATGGGCGGCGACATCGACGTCCGCCAGTCCTCGCGTTTTACCCGCGCCCGCACCCTGGGCGGGGACATCTACATCGAGTCCCTGGACGGATGGGTGGAGGCCGCAACCAACGGCGGCGACGTGGAAGTCCACATCCTGGGCAGCGGCGGCGACCAACACATCGACCTGTCTTCCCTCTCGGGCGACGTCACCCTCTATCTTCCCGCCGATTTTGCCGGCCAACTGGAGGTGCGCATCGCCTACACGCGCGACAGCCGCAAGAGCTACCGCATCATCAGCGACTTCCCCCTGACCGAACAAAGGCCCGCCGAGTGGGACTACTCCAGGGGCAGTCCCCGCCGCTACGTCATCGGCCAGGGGACGATCAATGGAGGCGGACACCCGGTGCGGCTCGAAACCATCAACGGCAACATCACCATCCGCAGCCGATGACCCGTCAATCCGCTGACGAATCGAAAACCGAGTGACGGTCTTTGAAGCGGAACGCAATAGCCCGCGGGAGGCGGTTTCAGCCTTCCGCGGGCCTCACCTCTTACAGCCGCGCTTCCTGCCGCCCGGACGATTGGCTAAAATGCCCGCATGTCAGATTCAAGCCATGAGATGCCCCGCCGCCGCCTGCTGCAACTGGTCGCGGGAATAGGCGTTGCCGCTGCCTGTTCGCCTCCTCAACTGCCAGAGCAGGTGGTGGCCGCGCGAGCCGGCGAGATCCCTTTGGGCTCGTCCAAGACCTTCCGCTTCGGCCCGGTTCTGGCCTTGCTGATACACGCCGCTCCCAACCGCTACTACGCCGTTGCGGCCGACTGCACCCACGGACGCTGCACCGTGGAATACCGCTCCGACAGCAGGGACCTTTTCTGCCCTTGCCACGACGGCCGCTTCGACTTGCAGGGGCGCATCCTGGGCGGTCCGGCCAGCGTCCCCTTGCAGAGCTTTCCAGTGAGTGTCGAAGAGAACCGGATCATCGTCTCCCGCCCCGCACAGGGCTGAGCGCCTAAGGTCGCTGAGAGACGGTGATCCGGGCCGGGGTGGCGACGTTGTCAGGAGTGCGGGCGGTTACAGGGGCGGCGTCGGTCCCAAGCGCGGTAATGTGCATTCGGCCCTCCTCGATCTCCACCAGCAGGTAGTGGGGCTGGGGAGACCACAGTGCCATGCTGTGCTCTTCCAGATCGTCGACGATGTTCTTGTTGCGGGTTTCGGCGCCGCCTCCGCTGATGATGTGGAGAATGCCTCCTGTCCGCGGGGGGTCGCTGGATTGAAAGTTGTGTTCGTGCCCGTTGAAGACCACGTCGACGCCGCTCTCTACGAACAGCTCTTCAAGATAGTCCAGGCGGGGCTCGGACTCTCCGTAGCGCGGACCGGCGTTGTAGGACGGGTTGTGGAAGACGGCGATCTTCCAGGGGACGTTTGAGGACGCCAGAGCCTGGCGCAGCCAGACATGCTGTGCTCCGCCCTGTTCGTAAATACGTCCGCCGTCCGGCCGGGGGTGCTCGGTGCTGTCGAGAATCAGGAACAGGGCCAGCCCGGCGAAGCTCACACCGTAGTAGCGTGCCGTCGAGCCCTCCAGGCTGCCCATGGGCGGAAGAAAGAAGTTGTCGGCATAGACGGGAAAATCGTCTTCGCTCTCCGTTTCGTCCCCGTCATGGTTCCCCAGAGACGGGTAGAAAGGAACGTGTGGCAGCAACTGGCGGAACGGGTCGAAGAAACGCTTATGCCAGTGCCTGTCGCGTTTTCCGGTCTTGAAGCGGTAGAGGAAGCTGCCGTAGATGTTGTCGCCGGTGGTGAGGACGAAGCGCACCGGGTTGCCTTTCTCACGCTGGCTCAGCAGGGTCTTCCACATGGCCTGGCCGATGCTTCTCTGGGTCTTGTTGCCCTTGCCGTAGTCTCCGATGAGCAAAAAGGCCATTTTGGGGCTCTGCCGGGGGAAGGTGCGCAGGGTTCCCTGGCCCAGCAGGCGGCGCCCCAGCCGCACCTGGTAGTCGTAGCTGTGATCGGGCTCCAGTCCATCGACTTCCACCCAGGCGCGTTTCTCTTCCACCAGAGTGCGGTCGGCGATACTCACCTCTACCCGTCCCAGCGGGCGGGCGTTGCGTCCGATGATGTTGCCGTCGCCCTTGGTCCTCCCCCAGGCGATGCGGGCCGAATCGGAAGTCAGTCCGGTCAGGTAGACGAAGACCGCATCTTCGCCTTGCAAGAAGCCGCAAGAGAGCGCTGCAAGAAGGAAAAGCCGCAGAGCCTTCATAGCCCTATCTTACCGGCTGGGCATGCTGTCGGCATCAGGCGAAAAGGCTGGGGAAGTACCAACGCAGCAGCCACAGGAGCCCGACAGCGTAGAGGGAGGACATGAGGTCGTCGAGGACGATGCCCCAGGAACCCGGCAGACGCTCGAACTGACGCGCAGGCGGAATTTTGAGGACGTCCATCAGACGAGTCAGCACAAAGGTGAGGAGCAGGGTTGCCGCCAGGTCGGGTCCGCCGCGGAAGAGAAGCACCGTCATCAGGTAGCCGGCCACCTCGTCGAGGACGAATTGGCTGGGGTCTCCGTTCTTCCAGCGGCGCACGGCGTATGGGGTGAGGAGATGGTTGAGCCAGCAGAACGCCAGCAGCGAGAGGAGAAGGATTGGCGTCGTCCATTCGGGGGGAGCCCACAGCCGGGTGGCTGCGAAAATGGCGACTCCTACCAGTGCGCCCGCGGTGCCCGGCGCCAGCGGCGACAGCCCCAGTCCAAAGCACGTCGCCACCCAGAATCTCCAGTCCCTCCCAACCCGCATGGGGCCGATTCTCGCACATTATCGACGGCGACGGGCCAGCCGTTCTGCTGCTCCTGAAATTTGAACGCCTGACGGGAGCTTTCGTACACTGAAGCGTTCTCGGGGAGATGACCGCAGCGACCAAGAGAATCGTCATGAACCAGTATAAGTCAACGGCTGCACTGACCTACGCCCGCTGGCTGCGCGGACTGCTGCGTGTGGGCGGGTCGGTCATGCTGCTGGCGGTAGGCGCCGTCATCATGCCATCACAATGGATGCACCACGCTCACCAAGCTCTTGGACTGGGCGCCTTTCCCGAGCAGCCCGTGGCCGTCTACCTGGCCCGTTCGGCCTCGGCTCTCTACGCCATCCATGGCGGCGTGCTGTGGCTGGCTTCCACCGACATCGACCGTTTCGCGCCCCTCATCCGCTTTCTGGGACTGGCGGGATGCACGTTCGCCGTCACCATCTTCTTCATCGACCGCGACTCGGGCATGCCCGTATGGTGGACGGCCGCCGAGAGCCTGCAGGTGCTGGCCATCAACCTGGCCTTCCTCTTCCTCCTCCACCGCTACCGCCGGGCCAGTTGATTGCAAGCTGCCGGGCGGCTTCTTGGCCTGGTGTGAGGCGCATCCTTGCGGCCATGGAGGCAATGCTGCGTGGCGGCTGGCAGATGTACCACAAAAAGAACCTGCTCAGGCGGCTTCCGGCCACCGTAGTGAGAATCGCCGCAGGGATGCGTCTCACACCAGGCCAAGGACCATGTCGCTAGCCGATCGTGCGTTTCAGGTAAGCCTTCAGGCGCTGCCAGGCGTCCAATGCCGGCTTCTTGCGGGTCTCAGGGTCCTCGTCGACATGCAGCCAGAATCCATGCCCGACGTCGTCGTAAATGTGCACATCGTTTTCGATACCGGCCTGGCGCAGGGCCTCCACGAAGGAATTGACGTCAGCCGGAGGGATGCCGCTGTCGTTGGCGGCGAAGGTGCCGTAGACTTCGTGTGAAATGGCCTTGAGCCGTTCAGGATCATCCAGCAGACGTCCGTAGAAAATCGCCGTGCCCTCATGGTTTTCGCCTCCCAGCGCGTAGCTGAGAGCCACTCCTCCCCCGAAGCACCACCCCATGGCGGCGATCTTGCCGGAGACGTCGTCGCGTTCCCTGAGGAAGCGCGCGGCGGCGTCCAGGTTGGCGATCATCCTCTCGGGATTGGAGCGCGTCTCCCGCACCAGCGCCATGTTCTCTTCGCGGTTGCTGCCGGTGCGTCCCGAATAGAGGTCGGCGGCCAGCGCCACGTAGCCTTCGGCTGCCAGGGCGTCGGCCACCCGCCGGACGCGGTCGACCAGTCCGTTCCACTCATGAATCAAGATGACTCCGCCATGCGGCCCTGCTTCGTCGGGCAGCGCCAGGTATCCCATGGCCTGGGAATCCCCAGGATCATAGGCCACCGATTCCCCCTGCAAGGGCGGGTCCTCACCCAGCAAAGCCGGCGGAAGCTCATCGTCCCCCGTGGCCGGCAAGGTCACATCCATCTGCTGAGCTCCGGCCAAAATGGCCAGGCTCAAACCCGTCAACGTGGTGATCGTCACCCAAGTGCTTGGTCTCTTCATGGCCTCATAGTGGCAAGGCCCACGGAAAACTGCAAGTCGAGTTTGTTGCAAGTACCAACCGAACCACTCCGCAGTTCGCAACTCGCACTTCGCACTTGGACGCCCGACTACCCGGCCTGCTCAACGGTCCTCAAATGGGGCCTACGCCCAGCAGCTTGCGCACCTCGGACAGGGTTTCACGCGCCATCTGCCGGGCTTTCTCGCTGCCTTCCCGGATAATGGTCCGGATCGTCTCGGGATCGCTTTCCAGTTCCCGCTTGCGCTCCCGCACCGGACGCAACTCCTCCATCAGGTGCTCGAAGACAGCGTCTTTGAGTTCGACGTACTTGAGGGTCTCGGCGCGGTAGGCGGACTCGAATTCGTCCACCACCGACGGGGGCGCGGTCAATTCCAGCAGGTGAAACAGGTTGGCCACGCCGGGAGACTTGTCGCCGCTGACGTCGGCCGGACCCATGTCGGTAACCGCCGAGCGGATCTTCTTGCGGATGGCCTTCTCCTCTTCCATCACGAAGATGCAGTGCTTGTCTCCCAGGCTCTTGCTCATCTTCTTCTCGGGATCGGCGGGAGAGACGATCTTGGCTCCCCGGAGGTCGTGCATGTGGCGCAGCTTGGCCCCGGTGTAGGGGATGGGAAAGACCTCTCCGAAGCGGGTATTGAACTTCTGGGCGATCCCCCGGGTCAGTTCCAGGTGCTGATCCTGATCCTGGCCCACGGGGACCGCCTTGGCCTTGTAGATGAGGATGTCGGCGGCTTGCAGCACCGGGTAGTCGAAGAGGCCCACGGTGACGTAGGCCTGCTCTTCGGCCTTGTCCTTGAATTGGGTCATGCGCTGCACGTCGCCGTAGGCGGCCACGCAGTTGAAGATCCAGCACAACTCGGTGTGTTCGGGCACGTGGGACTGGATCATCACGGTGGAACGCTGAGGATCGATGCCGCAGGCGATCAAATCGGTGATGATGTCCATCGACTGGCGAGGCAGCGTCTTGGGATCGAAATCGACGGTGATGGCGTGATAATCCACCGCTCCGAAGATGCAGTCGTAGTGCTCTTGCAGCTTGACCCAGTTGCGGATGGCTCCGAAGTAATTGCCGATGTGCAGTTGGCCCTTGCCGGTGGGTTGTATGAGGGAAAGCGCCCGATCCCGTCCCATATCTTGCTCCTCGTTGGTTGCTCCTTGCTCGAAGTCCGCAACTCTACCAAAAAGACTACCGCGCCGCCCTAACAAAATGTCGGGCAGGCCCCTCACAATTTGTGACACCTCAGCTTTTTGCCTGAGCCTGCAGGTCGCCTGGATGACCCCATCGGCCGACCCTCTTCTGGACCGCAACGCCATGCTGTACAATCGGCTGCCATGGCGCAAACGGTGGAACAACTCAATTCGCTTCTGGAGCGCGAGGCTCCTCTGCTCTTTCAATGTCTTTCTCCCTTGGGGAGAGCGGCCTTTTTCCCGCCCGACATCCCCGTCCAGGCCGAGCAGGCCCGCGGCAAGGCCTTCAACGCCACCATCGGACAGGTCACCAACGGGCACGGAGAGATCCTGGCGCTGCCCTCAATCGCCGCGGCCCTGCAGGGACTGGAGCGGCAAGAGCGCAACCGGGCCATGCTCTATTCGCCGCCTCCCGGACGTCCTGAGGTGCGCCAGGCCTGGAGGGATTGGCAGCGCCGCCAGGTCGATGACGACGTTGCTTCGTCCTTGCCTCTGGTCACCCTGGGCCTGACCCACGGGCTCAACCTGGTGGGCGAACTCTTCGTCAGCGAGGGGACGCCGATTGCGGTTCCGGCGCCCTTCTGGGGCAACTACCGCCAAACCTTCGCCATGCGCCGGGGAGGAGTGGTGCTGTCGGCGCCTTTCTACCGCCGGGGACGCTACAACACCGAAGCCATTGCCGAGTGCCTGGAGAACGCCGAGGACGGGCGCCCGGCCTTGGCGGTGCTCAACCTGCCCTCCAACCCCGGGGGCTACTCGCCCACTCAAGAAGAGCGTCAGGCCGTGCGCCGGTCGCTGCTGCGGCTGGCTGATGAGCGTCCGCTGATAGTGGTATGCGACGACGCCTACGCCGGACTGGTCTTTCAAGACGACATCCCCAGGCGTTCGCTCTTTTGGGAGCTGGTGGGCGCTCACGACAACCTCATCCCCATCAAGCTGGACGGGGCCACCAAGGAATTCAGCTTCTTCGGCGGACGCGTGGGCTTCCTCACCTTCGGACTGTCCCCCGACTCGCCCGCCTTCCAAGCCCTGGAAAGCAAGGTCAAGTCGCTGGTGCGTTCGGGCGTCGGCTCTCCCTCCGCCACCACTCAACTGCTGCTCTTGAAAGGCCTGCAGCACCCGGACGTCGAGCTCGAGGTTGAGGCCGTCCGCCGCTGCCTGCAAGAGCGCCACGACGTGCTTCATCAGGCCCTTCGAGAGGCCGACCCCGAGATCATCCGTCCGCTGCCTTTCAACAGCGGATGCTTCGCGCTCCTGCAGCTCCCGTCCCAATGCAGCCTCGACAGCAACCAGGTCCGCCTCCACCTGCTGGAGCACGAGGACACCGGCCTGGTGTCCATCGCCCCCAACTACCTGCGCATCGCCTTTTGCTCGGTGGACGCCCCTTCCCTTCCCGAAGTCGTGCAACGCATCGAAAAGGGCCTGCGCGAGATGTCCTCGGCCCTGGGCTGACGGCGTCAGTGCCCCGAAATGACTTGACAAGAAGCTTTGAGCATCTTTTGCTAAGAAACGTCGGCTGGTGCTGATGAGAGTCATCTAAGCGCGCACCCGCTCCCATATCGAAGATTAAAGGCAGGAAGGATCTTATGGCCGTCAAGACCGAAACCTATGAATTTCAGGCTGAGACCAAGCAGCTTCTCGATATCGTCATCCACTCGCTCTATACCGACAAGGAGATCTTTCTTCGCGAACTGATCTCCAACGCTTCGGACGCGCTGGACCGCTTGCGCTTCGAGGCCGTCAAGAAGCCCGAGTTGCTCGATCCTGAGGAGGAACTTGAAATCAGGCTCGATCCCGACTCCGACAGCCGCACCCTGACCATTTCAGACAACGGCGTCGGCATGAGCCGCAAAGAGGTCATCGACAACCTGGGCACCATCGCCAAGAGCGGCACCCGCGACGTCATCGCCAAGATGAAGCGGGCCAAGAACAGCGAACAGGCGGCCCAATTGATCGGACAGTTCGGAGTCGGGTTCTACTCGGCTTTCATGGTGGCCGACCAGGTCGAGGTGGAAACCCGCCGCTTCGACCAGAAGACCGGCACCCGCTGGGTTTCGCAGGCCGACGGCACCTACACGGTGGAGACCGCTCAACGCGAGCAGCGCGGAACCTCCATCACGCTGCATCTCAAGCCCGCAGACAGCGACGAGGGACTGGAGGACTTCTCTCAGAGCTTTTTGCTGGAACGGCTGGTCAAACGCTATTCCGACTTCGTGGCCTATCCCATCAAGATGCGCCAGCGGCGCGAGGTGCGCGAGAAGGACGAAGAGGGAAAGCCCAAGGAAGCCGGCAAGACCGAAATCGTCTACGAAGACAAGACCCTCAACTCGATGAAGCCCCTGTGGGCGCGTCCGGCCGACGAAGTCAAGGAGGAGGAATACAACGAGTTCTACAAGCACATCGCCCACGACTGGGAGGATCCGCTGGCCAGGATGACCTTCAGGGCCGAGGGGGTGCGCGAGTACCAGTCCCTGCTCTACATTCCCTCCCGTGCGCCTTTCGACCTCTTCTTCCCCGACGCCGATTACGGCCTGCAGCTCTTCGCCCGGCGGGTCAACATCATGGACGCTTGCCGGGAACTGCTGCCCCGCTACCTGCGCTTCCTCAAGGGCGTCGTCGACAGCTCCGACTTTCCCCTCAACATCTCCCGCCAGCGCTTGCAGAACGACCGCCACGTGCTGCAGATCCGCCGCTGGCTGACCCGCAAGGTGCTGGACGAGCTGGGCAAGATGCGGCGCGAGAAGGAAGAGACTTATCTCAAGTTCTACAAGCAGTTCGGCGCCATCCTCAAGGAGGGCGTGGGACAGGATCCCGACAACCGCAAGCGCCTCTTGCCCCTGCTCATGTTCGAGTCCTCGAACGACCCTGAAAAGCTGACCACCTTCGACGGCTACATGGAGCGCATGAAGGAAGGTCAAAAAGCCATCTACTACCTGCAGGGCGAGTCGCGCGCCATCGTCGAAAATTCACCTCACCTGGAGTCGTTCCGCGACAAGGGCATCGAAGTGCTCTTCTTGACCGAGCCGGTGGACGAACTGCTGGTGCAGCAACTCACTGACGTCAAGGACAAGCCCCTCAAGTCGGCGGCCAAAGGCGAACTCGACTTGGCTGAGGAAGAGGAGAAGGATGAAGAGGCCAAGAAGCAGGAAGAGGAAGAACGCAGCAGTTTCGCCGACCTGACCAAGTTCCTGCAGGAAAAGCTGGAGGACAAGGTGCGCGAAGTGCGCCTTTCCAAGCGCCTCACCGAGTCCCCGGCCTGTCTGGTGGGCGGCGAGCACGATCCCAGTCCCCATTTCCAGCGTCTGATGGAAAAGGCTCAGATGGCGTCCCCCGGCATCAAGCCCATCCTGGAGCTCAATCCCAAGCACCCCGTCATCACCTCGCTCAAGGACCGCCTGTCCAAAGACAAGGAAGACCCCGTCCTCACCGACTACGCCGACCTGTTGCTGGGCTACGGCCTCCTCTCCCAAGGCAGCGAACTCCCCGACCCCGCCCGCTTCAACAAACTCCTGGCCGACCTGATGGCCAAGGGGTTGTAAGGAGGCCTCAAACTATCGTAAGGCAATGACTTGCCTCTTCGAGGCCAGATAGACGGTGCCGTCTTTGTCAACGGTCAGGACCCTGAGGTCGGAAAGCGGCTTGGACCGGGCGTCGAGCACGGGTTGGCGGTGGAGGGGCTTGAGGTACCGTCCATCGGCGCGGCTCACTGCTCCCAAGACAATGAACTGCCCCTTCTCGTCCAGCAGATACAGATTGTCCAAAGTGTCCAGGGCGAAGTCGGAGATCTCCTTCATGCCCAGCGAGTCCTTGTCCACCCGATGGACCAGGGAGCCCCAGCGGTTGAGGATCAGGACAGCCGATCCGTCCCGGGTCAGCACGTAGAAGTTGTCTTCGGAGTCGAGCCGCATGCGCGGCGAGCCTCCCCCCGAAGCATGACGGGGTGAAGCCTCGCCGCTTTCCCGGTCGACGAAGTAGAGCCCGTCCGGATCTCTGGCGGAGATCATGATGGTCTGATAACGGGTGGCCGCCAAGGCTGTGATCTCTTTGAAGTGCTTGCGCTTGTCCTCCTTGAAGAAGTAGGGGATGAGCGGTCTGGCGCCGTCCCCGGCTGAGAATCCGTTGCGGGTCAGCCGATAACCCTGTCCCGACGGGCTCTGGAAGTCGAAACGGCTAGCCGTTCGGCTGGGGAGAAGCTCTCCCGAAGGAGAGAGCCGGAAAAAACGGTTTTTGTCCTCGATTTCGATATTGCCGTCCTCCAGCACGACGATGCGGCTGGGGGAATCCAGTTTGAGCGCATCCGACTTGGATGCCAGCAAACGGGCCTGAAAAGGAGGCTGACGCGAAAGGGGCAGAAAAAGACGGCAGACGAGCGTGGCCTCCTGCCGGGCCCACAAGGCTTCTACCGACCCCGCTCGGCCTTCCTGAGCCTTCTGGTAGGCGACCAGGGCTGGAGGCAAAGCGCCAATCTTGAGCAGGCTCCGCCCCAGACGGCGAAAGGCCTCGCTGACGCTTTCCGCCGACGGATGTTCCACGACCAGAGCCTGATAGTTGCTCACCGCCCGGTCATACTTGCGCTGCATCTCGAAGAGGCGCGCCGAAGACATCAGGGCCTCGGTCATGGCAGGCGAATCGGGATAGGTGCGCATGACGGCTTCGAACTCGGAAGCGGCTTGATCCACGTCGTCGGCGTCCGAGGCCGCGGCCAGCAAGGCCTTCCCGTTGCCAGCCAAGGCCCGGGCAGCCAGATCGGGGTAAGTGACTTGGGCGCTCACCTCGTTGAAGAGGGCCGACGCTTTCTTCACTTCGCCCATGACTTCCAGGTAGATGCGGCCGGCCCCCAGCTTGGCCTTCAATACGATGTCTTGTGAAGCCCCCGAATCGAAGAGCCGCTCGTAGTTGACCAGGGCCTCTTCGAAGCGTCCCTCCTTTTCGAAGGAAAGAGCCGTCTCGAGGCGAGCCTCGCCGGCCTGCGCCATTCCCTTCTGGGTCATTGCGGCCAGCAACAGCCCCGTCATCAAGGTCGTCTTAACCATGCTTCTCTTCATCGCAGGTAATCCAGCCTCCATTGGGCCAAGTCTTGAAAGGCGAAACCCAGGTTTGAAGTCAATGCCACGCTGTCGTCGCCGGTTGCCCTCCGATAGGCTTGGCGCGCCAGTTCCAACTCATCCAGATGCTCGTAGCCGAAACCCCGCAGGTAGGCTACGGCAGCCTTGAGGATGCGGCTGTCCGGCTGGTCGACGCCGATTCGGTTGAGTGCTTCTATGGCCGACTGCCAGTCCTCCAACTCCATATAGACGCGCGCCATATTGAGCAGCACAATGTTGCGCGCTAAGCCGGGGGCGGCCTCTTCCAGCAGCAAGTCCAACTGCAGCAGGAGACCGTTGAGGAGAGCTTGGCCAGCGCTCGCGGGCATGAGCCGGGGAAGGGTCCGGCTGACCACTGGCAGCGTTGCCGTTTCCCCTGAAGCCCTTCTGACTTCCAGCCTGAAGCTGCTTCCAGCCGGTTTGCTCTGGATGGTCTGCTTGAGGGAGGAGGAGGTCGCCGCCTGGCCGTCGACTCTAACAATGGCTTCTCCGCTCTGGAGGCCGGCCTGGGCGGCAGGTCCTTGAGGATCGACGACGGCCACGGTCAACTCACGCCCTTTCAGCAAGGTGTCGATCGTTTGGAGTCCCAGGTCGGCACGAAACAGGTCCTCAGGGCGCAGGGCTGTGGAGTCGACGACCGTAAGGAAGCGACTGATCTCCTGGGCCGAATAGGCGTCCACCACCCGCCGGTCGGCTCGGGAGGACAGGGTCGAGAAGAGCAGGAAGGAGAGCCGGTTGGCGAGAAAATCACGCTCGCTGGGGAAATATGCGAAAAGAAAGAGATCGGAATCGAACCGATCGCGCAATGCTTGCAGGTGAAGGGCCGAGCCGATTGCCCCGCTTTTGCCGGGAGAGAAGGATTGGCGCAGGAAGTCGAGGGTGTACTCATACTTGGAAGGATCCTGGTAGTTGATCGCGTAATGGGTAAAAATTTGGGGGAGATGGTCACGGATGCGGCGTTCGATTTCGGCAGTCCTCTCCGGCTCCAACTGGGGCGAATGCGTACCCAGGAAGACCAAGGGCGGCTTGAGGCGAACGTCGATTTCCCGTACCTGGCCTTCTTCGATCGTCAGGGTCTGCCTATGACGCAGCTTGCCCTTGCGCAGGCGCAGTTCGTATTCGCCCACCGGGAGTTCCTTCTCCAGGGGCGTTGCTCCCAATTCCTCTCCGCCAGCCATCACCTGGGCCCCCTCCGGCTGGGTTGAGACATTGAGCGTGCCCAGCAGCGGGTCGAGGCGAACAGTGTCCTCGGCGACGAAGACGCCTTCGCTAAGGGCGGCGTCCTTCCAGACCTGCTCGTCTCCCAGGGGCAGTTGGGTCGTGTGCGTAGCGTGGCGGGGACGGCTGAAGGTCAGCGCCAGGGGCCCGGCCTCGCTGGGGCGAACGCGCAAAGAAGCCACCCAAGCCGAGGCGTTCAGTCCTCTTTCCCCGGCGGCGGTCCGCAAGATCTCCTGTTGGCCGGGCCGGAGCAGTGGCAGCAGCGAACTTAGGGCAACCAGGGAGACCTCTCCGGGCGGGTCTGAGGCGACATCATAGGCGCCGCTGTCGGCGAAAACGAAAACGTCCAGCGCCTCCAACTGCAGCGAAACCTCTAGCTCCAGGGACGTTGGTCCGGCACGCCGGGCCGCTTCGGCAGCGTCCGGAGGTTTGTCGAACTCCATTACTTCGACGTGTCTGTTCTGGGGAAGAAATCCGTCCCGGTGAAGCCGGATGTCGTGAGGCCCTGTTGCCAGGAGAATATCGCTCTGGCCTTCGGGAAGCAACCCGTAATAGGAGGAGTCGATTTCCAGATGAGCGGCCCGAGGCTGCAAGCGCAGTCGCAGGAAACCGATTTCCTCCCCAACCAGCGCCTGCCGGTCGATGGGTCGACCGACGGTGAGGGCGTAAGGAAAGAAAGAGAAGCTCTTGATGCACTTGTCGATCAAAGCCGAGAGCTTCCGGGACTTCTGTTCGCTAGTATAGCGATCAACCAGCAGGGCCACTGCGTCCTCTAGCCAGCGGCGCTCTTCGGGCAACAAGGCCCGACGGGCGTGGATGGCCGCGACTTCGTCTACAATTTCCTCCAAGTCGCCGGCAACGGTTGGCTCGCCCACTTTGTAGCGCTCGATGAGGTCGTCCAGGCGTGGGGTCAAGTCGGGCGTGAGGACCTCGGGTTCCAATCGCAGCTCCACAGCTATCTGCTGGCCGGGGGGTACAGCGGCGGATGCGACGTGCAGATGGAAGCCGTCCTTTTGGGCCGTCAGCGTATGTCCGCCCGGAGGCAGGTGGAGGAGGCGCCGTTCGCCGGAAGCCAAGTCGGGCTGGACCACATTGTCGATGGTCCAGCGGACTCCCCCCACGTTGGCGCTGATCAGCAGGGCGCCTTTGGTGCTGCTGTCCGCAGCCTTAGCTGCGGCGGACTTGGTCGCGGGGAGCGCGTCGGCGCTGAAAGGGACAGTGGTCGGCCCAACGGCTCCGGGAGCCACGGCCAAGACCAAACGGCCGTCGTATTCGCTTCCTATCACCATCGGATTCTGCTTATTGTCGGTCCGGTTGCGGACGTTCTCGCGTACGTAGTCGTAGAGTTCGTTGGCGTTGACACGCCCGTTGCGGTCACGGTCGGCTAGACCCCTGAGGCCCTCCACCAGGAAGTGAGTGAAGACTCCTCCGCCCCACTGTTCCGACTCAAAGGACTTTTCGAAGCTGCCGGCCGCTGTGAGCACAAACCTGGAGGGCTGAATCTCGCTGTTTTCATCGGCCAGGCCCGAGGCGTCGAAGCTGCCCTGTCCGTCCTGAGGAACCAGTTCCTTAAAATGATCGTTGATGCTTGGCATTTCCAGGTCGCGGCTGTCGAACAGCTCGGGACCCACGTTCCCGCTCTTGCACGCGTCCGAAGCCACGATCAGGTTTCGGGCTGGCAATTCCGAAAGTACGCGCCTCAGCTCTGCCATGGGAAAGCCGGTGGCATAAAGGCTGGCTGGGTCGGTGTCGTAGGTGATGAAATAGGCTTCCTTGCGCTTGGTCACGACTCCGTGGGAGGCGATATAGAGGTAGACGGTGTCCTTTGGCTCCACCCGGTCTCTCAACCAGCTTCCCAGCACATGCTTGACGTTCCGGGTGGTGGCCTGGCGGTTGAGCAACAGGCGCAGGTTTTCCGGAGGCACGCCCACGCGCCGGCTCTTAAGGACATCGGCAAAGCTGCGCGCATCAGAATGAGCGTAGTTCAGCCACTGTTCTTCAGGAAGGAGCTGAAACTCGGAAATGCCGATGACCACAGCCCACTGCTCAGAAGCTGCCAGCTGGTTTCCGGCAGATGCCGCCGCCAACATCAGTATAAAGGCGGCGGCTCGCCCGATGGCAAGCGGCGGATGGACGTGTCTTTTCACCGCTCCTCCTTCTCTTTGGGTTCCGCCAGGGGCCTGAGCCGGATGATCAGATCGGAAGAGAAACCATCGATCTCGATATCTTCCAGGTAGGTGAGAAAGCCTTCGGCCCTGGCGCGGACGGTGTAGCGGCCGGGCCTGACCGCATCGCGGAAGACAAGCCGTCCCCCTTCATCGGAGCGGGCCCAAGTGACCAGATTGTCCAAGCTGGCCAACCTGCTGCCCGGCTTGAGCAACCCCACCAGTACTCCTGGCAGGGCCTGGCCGTCTTTGCCCTCGACCCGTCCGCGCAACAAGCTCGCCGCGGAGTTCAACACGGGAGGGTCCGCCGGGAGGCCGTCTTGGCCGAGTTTGTCGGCCAGCGCCTTGACGAGATGCACGGGGCGGGCCAAGCCCACCGAGCCCAGCACCATGAGGGTATCGGGAAACCCGTCAGAATCGGTGTCCAACTCGCGCAGGTCCGGGCTTACCCGGGTCGCAACGCCGACCAGGCGACCGACGTCGTCCATCAGTGCTCCTCCGCTGCAGCCCTGGAGGATCTGGGCGTCGGTCTTGATCCAGCCTGCCGAGTCCTCACGGCCTGAAACCTGTCCCCGCGTGACCGTCAGCGTTGTGCCGCCGACGATGGGATACCCGACCACATAGACGGTGGAAAGCACCTCCAGAGGGCCAACCTCTTCCAGGCTGGCGGCGGGGAAGCGGCTGTCCGGTGCCAGGGGGGCGCCCCGGCTGTCCTGGGTGAGCCTGAAAAGGGCCAAGTCTTGATGGGAGTCATGGGCCACCAGCCGCGCCCGGTATCGCCGTTGCGGGTCGGGATCCTGAAAAGGGTCCTGGGGGTCGGGAAGGCGGAAGTGAACCACAGGATGGAAGTGGCGTCCGTCATGGACCAAGTGCAGGTTGGTGACGAAAACGCCCTGGGGATCGATGAGGACTCCCGAGCCCCGGCTGCGCACCTGCAATGCTCCCGAGGCATCGGGCTCCGAGGCTGTCACTTGGCCTACGGCGGCCACGGCGCTCTTCAGCGGCTGGCCTGTTGTCGGTACCGCCAGCAATGCAGCCAGAATGGGAAACAGGCTCATCATCGGTTCTCAAGTTGCTGGCGGCCTGGGCGGGCACGGTGCTGGAGGACGATTTCCGTGTAGGCCAGTTGGTTTTCCTCCGCTGACTTGTTGACCACCAGGGTGGACTGGACGCCGGGAGGGGCGCCCTGGCGTCGAGGACCCCGCTCACGCACGATGACCAAGTCGCGGGCCTTTACTTTGCGGTTGAGTTCGTCCACCACTTGCAGGGCCGAAACCGTCGAGGCGGCTTCGGAGGCCTGCTCGGGAAGCGACTGCAAGGGCGTCCGGCTGACAATGATGATCACTTGCTCCCGCCCCGGCCGCTTCGTGAATGTGATCCAGCCCTCGGAAGGGATAGAATAACTCACGCCCCGTTGGATGAGGTTTGTGCCGCCGTTGAGCGAGGGCTCGGGGAAAAGCGTCTTGGTGCGCCCGGTGCTGCCCTTGTTGATGATGTAGAGATATCCGTCGATGTTGGCTTCGATTTCCAAGCGGATTTTGTCTCCGGTATAGAAGATGTGACTCTGGTCGACATCCTCCACCGTGCATTCGCCTGTGCAGCGTTTGATCTTGTACTTGAGTCCGACCCGCCGGGCCAGTTTCTCGGAATAGTTGGCAGGCACTTCGAGTCTTGATGACTGCGCCCCGGCGGAAGGCCGGGCAACCTCTGGTCCAGAGGCTTTTTCGTCCTTCTCGGTGCGGACCAGGGTGTCCCTGTAGTACATCTCGAAAATACGGGCATCCCGCGACTTGACGGTCTGGCTCTCTTGCTGCTGAGCGCAGAGCACCCCCACGGAAGGCAGCCCGATCAGCACCAATGCGGCAATGGTCAGGCGCATCGCTACTCCCCCTTGCTGAGTTGAGACTTACTGATTCTGCGATTCGGCCTGCCGCGAGATACTTCAAACTTGGGCGATTCAACTCGCGGCTTGCTTAAGTTACAAACAGTCTAGCATAGATCCAGTTGAGTCTCAGGTCTGCCGCCTTGGTTCTGCGCTTCACTGACTTGGGCTAAGGCCGAGGGCGGCCTTTGCGTCTGCAGCGCACCGGAATCCGATGGCGGGCAACTGGGCCTCCGGCTTCATCGGCAGCCGGTAGGCGGCCCTGGCCAGCTTATCCCTGAAGCGGTTTATACCGAAGAATCCTCCCTTGATCACCTTGTGTCCGCGCTGCTCAGCAGGGATGGCGCCGGGATTGCCCGGATAAAGCCGGTAATCGTCGGCCACCCACTCCGATACATTGCCGGCCATGTCCATGACCCCATAAGGGCTGCGGTCGCGCGGAAAAACGCCGCAGGGAGCCAGCTCGGGATAATCGTCCGGGCCGCCCAGGTTGGCCAAGTGTTCCTCAAACGCCTCACCCCAGGGATAGGGTCGTCCCTCGGGACCGCGGGCGGCCTTCTCCCACTCGGCTTCATTGGGAAGCCGTTGCCCCTTCCAGAGGCAGAATTCCCGGGCCGAACCCCAATCCGCTCCCACCGCCGGATAATCCGGCTTGGTATAAAAATAATCCGGATCGAATGCGGGGCCTAGAGGTTGCGTCCTTCCCGTATCACGCACGAATTCCAGAAAGCGCCGGTTGGAAACCTCGAACCTGTCAATGTAAAAGGCTTTCAGAAAAAGGCGGCGCTGAGGGGATTCGTTCTCCAAGCCATCCTGATCCAACCAGCCCTCTCCGAAAGAGCTCCCCATGAGGAACTCCCCCGCCGGCACCAGCACCATCTCCGTCCCTCCCAACGTAATGGTGGCGGGAAAGTCGGCGGAGCCTCCAGCGGCTCCAGTGACCGGCGGCGGTGACCGCCCGTCTTGGCTGCCTGAATCCGAACCTGGGATGCCGCCCCTCTGCTCCTCTGCCGCCGCCTGCCCTGTGCCTCCAGGACTGTCGCTGCCCGAGCCGTCACTGGCTAAATACCAGGTCGCACCGACCGCTGCCAACAGTATTGCCGACAGTGTTATCCAGGCCCACCGCGGCAGCCAGGCTTTGTGGGCGGCTCGATATTGGCGCCTATACTGGGCCGGCTCGGTATCCAAGGCTGCCAATGCTCGCCGCAAGTCGCGTCCATAATCCAATAGAATTCCCAAGTCTTCCACGCCTTCGCGCCGAGGCCGCAGGTCGAGATCATCACCCTCCACCCCCGTCTGCGTCACGCGCAACTGCTCTTCCAATTTGCGCACCACTGCCAAGGTCTTCTTGTAATGGTCGGGCAGGTTCTTGAGAAACGCGCTCAGGTCCGCTTCCATCTCGGCGCAGCTCTGATATCGGTTATTGGGTGATTTGGCTAAAGCGCGTTCGACGATCCGTTCCATCTCGCAAGGAAAGCCGGGATAGATGGTCTGCAGCGGAGGATGAGATGCCGAGATGATACGGGCCAAAGTCGTGGAGACCTTGCTGGAAGAGAAGGGAGGCTTGCTGGCGAGAAGCTCATAGAGCACCGAACCCAAGCTGAAGATGTCGGATCGAAGATCGACCTCTTTTTCCCCGGCGGCCTGCTCCGGGGACATGTAGTCGGGCGTTCCCACGATCTGGCCTGTCTGAGTCAATCGCTTTGTGTCGGGCTCCTCGTGCAGACGGGCGATCCCGAAATCGAGAAGCTTGACCTTCCGATTTGGCCCCAGCCGGATGTTAGAGGGCTTGATGTCGCGATGAACCAGATCACGCCCGTGGGCGTGGCCGAGTCCCCGACAGACCTCGATGACCATGCGCAAGCTGTCCCGCAGGAGAGGAAGGCGCCCCCTTTTCAAAAGCTGATGGAGGTCCATGCCCTCCACGTACTCCATGGCGATGAAAGGAAGTTTGGGATCTTCGTCGAGTTCATAGATGGCAACAATGTTCTCGTGATCGAGCCGGGCGACAGCCCGAGCCTCGCGGAAGAAACGCTCCCGGAGGTCCTCGTCGCGGCGGTGTATCTCCTCCATTACCTTAATGGCCGCAAACCTCTGCAAGGAAGAATCGTAGCCCTTGTAGACCGTCCCCATCCCCCCTTTCCCCAGCATTTCAACAATCTGATACTTTCCGATACGTTTCGGCAAGGACGAATTGCGTTGCTTAGGGGGTTGTCCTGAACTAACCACGACATTCAGCAAAATAGATCCCGCAATCGGGCTTGTCAACACGATTCCTCGCTGCTGTTGCTGAAGCACGTACAGTTACAACCCGCCTCCGCAAGCTCGGCTTGGCTGTTCTCCAGGAGTGAGTCACCCTCGTTCTCAATTCGCATGGAGGGTGTTACTGGACTGCCATCCATGAGAGAATATCGGGCCATGAGGTTGCGGGGAATCGTCATCGTGCTTGCCGGCTTGCTCAGTGCAGGCGGGTGTTTGCCCTCCCCCTCTGAACGGCTGCCGTCTCATCAACCCGGATCTTTTTCGCTGACCGAAGTGGCTTCAAAGGAAGCGTCGGGAGGCACCTTGAAGACATGGCGTGCGGTGTCAAGGAGCACAGGTGAGGAGTCCTTCGCCTTTCGCCTGGAGATGCTGCTGAAGCCTCTTCAGGGTGAAATACCTATGGCCTTTTCGCAGGGCGCCATCATTCGGGAACCAGATGCCGACGGCAGAGATTTTTTAAAGGAAATCGCCCGCGCTATCGAGGCGGAAGCGGACATCCCGTCCCATCCAGAGCGAGTGGACCGCCTCGAGTTCTCGACCGCTATTCTGGGAACCTCGCTGAGGCGGAATGTCGGCGACGACCTTGTCGCCGGCAGGTTCACCTCCACTAAGCCTGGAGACTGGATCGTGTTCAAGCTCTTCTTGGGTGAAGAGGAGGCCGAGGTCTACCTGAACATCAACCCCGTGTCCGGCGAGGGCGAATTCGCCCCGAAAGACACGGATTACGGTCCTGCCGTCCTGCGTGAGCTGGCCAAAGTGTTCTACCCATGAGCGAGAGTGGGCGGTGGAGGAGAGGTTTCCATAGATCGCTGAAGACCGTCTGAAGGAAGGGGCAGAATGTGCCGATTTGCTCTTTATTTGGGGCCCGAGATCAGGGTCAGTTCGCTGGTGACGGAGCCGTCGAATTCCATCATTCACCAGAGTTATCGCTCGCGCGAGGCGGCAGAGCCGCTCAATGGAGACGGCTTCGGCATTGCCTGGTATGACCCGCTGGGACAGGGTGAGCCGACGCTTTTCAAAGACATCTCGCCGGCCTGGAATGACTTCAACCTGCGCCAGATCGCGCCGGTGACCCGCAGCCACTGCATCCTGGCTCACGTGCGGGCCGCCACGCTCGGCCTTTCCGTGACTCAATTCAACTGCCATCCCTTCGCCTGGGAGCGGTTTGCATTCATGCACAACGGCACTCTGGGCGGGTTTCGCCGGATCAAGCGCAGGCTGCAGGCTCGCCTCTCCGACGAGGCCTACGACGCTGTCAAAGGCAGCACCGACAGCGAGCACTTGATGGCCCTTTTCATCGATGCTTTCCGGGCCCGCCAAGATGACGGCACCTACCAGTTGGAGAAGATGAAAGCAGCTCTGCTCGAGGTGATCGAGACTTCCGAGGAGTTGCGTAAGGAAGCAGGGGTCGAGAACGAGCGCAGTACCTTGAACCTGGCTTTGACCGACGGAAATCTGGCGGTCGTGACCCGCTGGGTGAGCAGTCAGGGCGGCGAGCCCAATACCCTCTATGTGCACGAGGGAACCCACTACGTCTGTGAAAACGGGGTCTGCAGGATGATCGACGACCAGCAAGGCCATGGCACCGTCATCATCACCTCAGAACCCTTGGGCGAGGATTGCGGATGGGAAAAGGTTCCCCGCAATCATATCGTGACCGTCGACCAGGACCGCCGCCCCCAAGTTCTTCCCATCTAGCGCCTCCTGAACACCCACAAGTCTGAAGCCAGATAGTTAAAGACTGAGCAGGCTGCGATGGCGGCCAGGTTAGCGGGCAGGACAGGCAGGGCGAAGACCTCCACCAGCAGTGCCGTCACCAGCAGGTTGCCCAGCAGGGCCGAAGCTCCGGCGCTGAGGTTGAAGCGCAAAAAGCGCACCAGGAACGAGGCCCCCGGCCGCCGGCGCTGGCGAAAGGTCCACTCCTGGTGCCAGATGAAGTTATGGAGAATCGTGCACTCGACCGCCAGAGCCACCGCTATCAGGTAATGCAGTCCCAGCACGCGAGTGAGCAAGGCCAGCATGCCGGCCTGTACCCCGATTCCCACAAATCCGACCGAGTAGAACTTGAGGAGGCGGTGGATGAGGCGTCCTTCTCCTTCCGCCCGGGCCGACATCAAATGCGCTCCATGCGGTAAAGCCGAAGCGAATTCCGGACCACCGAGACGATGAGGATGACCACCATGGCTCCAGCCGCCAGCAACCCTCCGAAGTCGAAGAGCAGGTATTGGCGCCCATTGAGGATGAGCAAGGGATCGAAATAGAGAAGGCTCAGGTTTCCCATGGCCAGCAGCAGACGGCCTTCGGTAGGACCGAACTTGAGGAAGGAGATGCGGAAGTCCCCCAGCGTGTAGGCGGCCAGATAGCTGTTGGCCGAGAGGAGCAGAAAAGCGGCCAGCAGGACTAACGCCGCCCAAGGGCTCATCCAGCCCGAGAGAGCCAGCCCTCCCAGCAGCAAGGCCGCCGAAAAGCAGTCCAGGATGTGGTCGACGTAGAATCCGTAGCGGGGACGCAGACGGTTGCGGTAGCGCGCCAAAGTACCGTCCATGCTGTCGCCCAGCCAGTGCAGAAAAAGTCCGAAGTTGACCAGGTGCAGCAACTGGGGCTCCTGCCGGCTGAAGACGTAGGCCACGCCTGCCATCACCATGGCAAGCAATGCCAGCAGGGTCAGGTGGTCGGAGTGGATAGCCTGGGGAGTACGCCGGGCCATCCAGCGCAGCGTTATCTTTTCAAGGGGTGCCAGCCAACTGGTCAGCACCCGTCGGTTGTCGCGAAAGCCGTTTTCTTTGCTCATAGGGCCTCATGAGCGCAAACTCGGTGCCGCCCGGCATCGTCTACACCCTAAACTGTTGAAAATAAACGAGTTACTTCCAATAAATTTGCACCACCGCCTAATCTGGACGCAAGATTATCTTGCGGTCGCTGGCGCAGCGGGCTGGCTTCCCATTGCGATTTGATTGTGGTTTGGAACCATTTGGTACCGCGACCGACCATGACGATCGTCGCTCACGCCTTCATCGATCTCGTGGCAATCATCGGCCACGCCGCCGGCATCAATGCCGGATGATCCCACCCCATCTCTGTTTGCCTGCTAAGATTGTGATTCAGTCAGGAGTTTCAGGGATGTTGCATCTTTTCAAAAGGCATCTGATCCCGATCAAAGCTCACTTTGAGCAGGTTCTGGTATTGACCTATGCCTATCCCCGCGGCCTTCTGGCTCCCTTGCTTCCTCCCGGCCTCGAACTGGACGGTTATGAGGGACACGGATTCCTGGCCGTGGCGATGGTGCAGACCAGACGACTTCGCCCTGCCTTTCTGCCAGGCGCCTTGGGAGGAGGCTTCTTCCTCACCGGCTATCGCATCTTCACTCGCCTGAAGCCGCGTAACGGCCAGATGCTGCGGGGACTCAAGATCTTGCGCAGCGACGCCGACCGTTCCTGGATGGTGAGCTGTGGCAACTTGTTGACCCGCTACGGCTACCGCAGAGCTCAAGTGCGAAAGGAAAGCGAGAACGGCATGCTCCGCATCACAGTCAGGACTCCTGGTGGAGAAGCCGATCTCGACGTCACGGCCCATGTATCGCATCTGCCGGGTCCCCTGCCCGAAGAATCACCCTTTCCCGATATCAAGACGGCACGGCGGTTTGCGGGCCCCTTGCCGCATACCTTCGACTATGAACCCGAATCGCATTCTATGGTGATCGTGCGCGGGAGGCGCAGCAACTGGAAGCCGCAGCCGCTGCGGGTCGAAGTCCATAAAAACACCTTCCTGCAATCGTCGCCCTTCAACGAGGCTGAGCCTCTGCTGGCGAATGCCTTCTACCTGGCCGATGTACCCTACCGATGGGAGCGCGGATGGCGAGAGCCGCTAGCGAAGCAGCCGTCGTGACTCGACGGCCTTTTCAGGGAGTCCGGCAGATCATCCGCTACAACTGGCCCTTCTATGTCCTGGCCTTGATGGTGGTCGTTGGCGGAATTGCTCTGCTTTTTTTGGCCGAGCTTTGGCCGCCGGTGGCCGTCATGGTGACGGTAGGTATCGGGGCAACGACCTTCTGGTCCCTGACCTCGCTGCTCGCCTCCTACTACGTCTACGATCTCTCTCCCCTCTATAGCTGGCGTTGGTTGGCGGGTGAGTTGAACTCCTCCCCCGGGAAGTGGGCCAGTTTTCATGCGGGGTTGGACGAGTCGAGCGAGGCGATTCGGCGGCTTTTTCCTGAGTCGCAGGGTGGTGCATTCGACATTTTTGATGCCGACAAGATGTCGGAAGGGTCGATCCGGCGAGCCCGCTCCACGGTATCTCAGGCCGGTGAGCGGGCTACCGCAGACTCTGGGGCGCTGCCCTTTGAAGAGGGTGCTCTCGATGCCGTATTCCTGATTTTCGCCGCCCACGAGCTGCGTGACCCCGATGACCGGATTCGATTTTTCACGGAGATCCGGCGGGTGCTGCATCCCCAAGGAGACCTGATTCTCGTCGAACATCTGCGCGATTTGTGGAATTTCATCGCCTATGGGCCAGGATTCCTGCACTTCTTCTCCAGATCTGAATGGATGAAAACAGCCCGGCAGGCGGGACTCACTTTTCGCTCGGAACGGCCCATGACCCCTTTCGTGCGCTGCTTTGTTTTCACCAGGGAGGCCAGTAAGTGAAGCTCAATCTTTGGGAACGGGCATTGGTAAACAACCCGGTTCGGGCCCTCCTGCAGCATCATCTTGAAGCGCGTCTTTTGCTGAGCAAGGGCGGACGGCTGGAGGGGAAGAGGGTTCTTGAGATCGGCTGCGGACGCGGGGTAGGCGTCGAGGTCATTTTCAAGCGATTCGGCGCCGGCCATGTCACGGCCTTGGACCTCGACCCAGCCATGATCGAACAGGCTAAGCAGCGACTCTCCCACATTCCTGCCGACAAGCTCACCCTGTCTGTCGGCGATGCCACCGCCATTAAAGCTCCCGACGCTGAATTCGACGCCGTCTTCGACTTCGGAATCGTGCACCACATTCCCGATTGGCAGGGAGCCATCCGCGAAGTCGCGCGCGTCTTGAAACCTGGCGGGCTTTTCCTTTTTGAAGAGATAGCGAAAAAAGCCCTGGACCGATGGGTGACTCGGACCTTCTTGGATCACCCCACAGAAAACAGATTCTCCCTCAAGGCGTTCCTGGCCGAAATGGAGCGGCAGGGAATCAGGCCGCAAGGGGAGGTTACGACAGTCTGGTTCGGCGACATCTTCATCGGCGTCGGCCGTAGGACCTAATGGTCGGGGAGGTGATGGATGAAGGTTCTCGCCATTGGCGGCGGCGGATTCATCGGCTCCTGCGCGGTGCGTCCGAGCCAGTCGATCAGGGGCATGAAGCGGCGGTGCTTCAGCGAGGGATGATCAGCCCATCCAACCCCTACTCGTGGCGCAAGGCCGTCAGCGGATCGATGCGCGAAGCGCGTGCGGCGGGGATCAGGCCTGAAGCCACCGCCACGGCCCCCAGCAAGAGCGCGATGATGAGGAAGCTGACAGGGTCGGCCGGCTGCACCCCTTCCAGGAAGGCAGCCATGAAGCGGGTCAGCGCAAACGCTCCCGCCAGTCCGATCACGACCCCGATGGCCGCCAATCGCCCCACCCGTCCCAAGACCATTGTAAGAACGTCCTGGCGTCGGGCTCCCAGCGCCATGCGGATGCCGATTTCGCGCACCCGTTGGGACACGAAGAAGGCCATCAGCCCGTAAATGCCGATAGCCGCCAGCAAAAGCGCTCCCGAAGACAGGATGCCTAATGACTGGGTCAGGGTGCGCTGGGGCAGGAGGAACTCTTCGACCACCTCCTGCAGAGTACGCACCTCAGTCAGCGGGATGGTGGCGTCGATGCGGGCCAAAGCGGCGCGCACAGTGCCCGCCAACTGGCGAGGGTCGCCCTGGCTGCGGGCCAGCACGCGAAAGTAGCGGGACGGGATCTGCATCTGGCCCAGGAAAAGCAGCGACTGGCGCGCCTCGGCCAGGTCGGTCTGGCGTGTGTCGGCCGCGATTCCCACCACCGTCACGGGCTGGGGCAGGTGTTCGACTTCGATCTGGCTCCCCAGCGCATTGCCCCGGGGCCAGTGGCGGTCGGCCATGCTCTGCGAAATGACGGCCGCCAGGGGGGCGTTTTCATCGTCGCTGGCACGCAGCCCACGTCCCTGCAAGATGGGAACTCCCAGCACCTTGAAGTACTCGGGGCTGACCGTGAAGGCGGTGGCGTAGCGTGGCGAGGAGTCCGCCGTGGGACGTCCAACGATAGAGAATTCACGTGCGTCCGTCTCATGGTTGAGCGGCAACAGGTTGACGGTGGCTGCGGCTGAAACCTGGGGCGCCGTCCCCACCTCTTCAATCAGCCGCCGATGAAAGAGGCGCCGCTGGTCGGCTTCGCCGTAGCGGTTGGAGGGGATCTCCAGCTTGGCGGTGAGGACCGGACGGCCCTCGAAGCCGGGATCGATGTCCTGCAAGTTGAGAAAGGAGCGGACCATCAGTGCAGCGCCGACAAGAAGAATGATGGCCATGCTGATCTCGGCCGTCACCAGCAGGCCGTGCATGCGCCCCGAGGAGCGTCCCCAGCCGCTTCCCGCACCGCCTTCCTTGAGGTTGTCGACCAGGTTGGAGCGGGCCAGCCTGAGGGCCGGCAGGGTTCCGAAGATCAGGGCCGTGAGCAGGGCCAGAGCCAGCGTGTAGAGGAATACGGAGAAATCCAGTCCGATGGCGCCGACTTTGTAGAGGTCGGCCGGGATGAGCGAGGCCATTGCCGAGGAGGCGAAGTGGGCCAACAGCAATCCGGCTGCGGCTCCCATCAAAGAGAGGACGGCGCTTTCCGTCAACAACTGTCGCAGCAGGCGTCCGCGTGCGGCGCCCAGGGCCGAACGCAGAGCGATCTCGCGCCGACGCGCCGCCGAGCGCGAGAGCAGAAGATTGGCGACGTTGGCGCAGGCGATCAGCAACACGAAGCCAACGGCCGCCAGGAGGATGCCCGACATGGGCTGGATGATGTCGTGGGCAAAGTTGAGGGCGCTGCGCAGATCGGTGACATTGGCCCCGCGGTCGCCCTGAAGCTGCGGGTATTCCTGGCGCAGATCGGCGGAAATGCGGTCCATCTCCTCTTGAGCCTGCTGGCGGCTGACGTCCTGGCGCAGGCGTCCGACCACTTGCAGGAAGTGGCGGTCGCGTTCCCACTCCCGATCCATGATGCGGGGCATCCAGACATCGGTGGTGGGCAGGGGGAAACGGAAGCGGTCGGGCATGACGCCGATGATGGCGTAGGCCGTTTCGTTGATTTCAATGGGCTGTCCCAGGACGGCTTCCCCGCCCAAGCGGTTCTTCCACAGCCGCTCGCTGATGACGGCAACGGGAGTGGCGGTCCGCGAGTCCTCGCCGGGCAGGAAAGCCCGTCCTTGCAGCGGCTCGACACCCAACAACTCCATCAGGTTGGAGGAAACGCGTCCCGCCGAGATCTTCTCGGGCACATCCAGTCCGGTCAGCGTTTCTTCGGTGTAGTTGAAGGCTGCCAGATCGGCGAAGGAGCGGCCGCGCTCCCTCCAGTCCTGGAACTCGGGCACCGAAACGCGGAACTTGTCATAGCCGCGGCGGGAATCGGTGCCCCAGACATGAACCAGCCGCTCCGGCTCGGCGAAAGGCATGGGCCGTAAGAGAAAAGCATTGACAAAACTGAAAATACTGGCGTTGGCGCCGATACCCAGCGCCAGAGCCAGGACGGCCACGATGGTGAAACCGGGGTTCTTGAAAAGGGTACGCAGCGCGAAACGCAGATCTTGAAACAACTGGGTCATTGCTCTCTCCTTAAGACGTCTCTCTACGACTATCGACGGGAGGAGGCGCGTGAATCTTAACAGGCCTCATTCCGAATGGCATCGCACTATTCGGGAGAAGGGCGGCCCCGCATCCGTTAACGGAAGTGGCCATCGGGAAGGGCCGGCTTTAGAATGAATCCATGCCGCAAAGCTCACAGGACCGAACGCACCCGCCGTCCACCGATGAAGACCAGGCGAATTCTCGCCACGGTCCCGCCAAGGACGAAATCGAGTTCCTTCGGGGCCCCCAGCGGCGTGGCAGCGAGTTGCTGCGCCTCTTCCGCATCAGTTGGGAGTTCCTGAAAGGATTCCGCACCCTTCACTTCGTGGGTCCCTGCGTCACCGTCTTCGGATCAGCCCGCTTCTCGGAGAACCACCGCTACTACCAACTGGGACGGGCTGCCGGCCGCCACCTGGCCCAAGCCGGTTTCACCGTCATGACGGGAGGCGGGCCAGGCATCATGGAGGCCGCCAATCGAGGGGCCAAGGACGTGGACGGACGCAGCATCGGCTGCAACATCGAACTGCCCAGGGAACAAAAGCCCAACCCCTACCTCGACGAGTCCATCGACTTCCGCTATTTCTTCGTGCGCAAGGTCATGCTGGTCAAATACTCCTATGCCTTCGTCGTCCTTCCCGGAGGCTTCGGCACCATGGACGAGATCTTCGAAACCGCCACCTTGATTCAGACCGGCAAGATCCGGCAGTTTCCCATCATTTTGATGGGAAACGACTACTGGCAACCCCTCATGGACCTGCTGCGGGAAAAGTTCGTCACTGAACGCACCATCTCGGAGCGCGACCTGGAGCTGATCCATCTCACCGATTCGCCCGAGGAGGCGGCGACCGTGGCGCGTGACATGGGCATGCAGCGCTTCGGCCTCACCTTCGGTCCCCGCGCAAGACGCTGGTTTTGGATGGAATCCTGAGGCGCCCCAAAGATCAGAAGGAGCGGGCCAGGACGTATCCCGCCCACACTAACAGGACGCCGGCCAGGTTGGAGACGGCGATGTAACCCAGGGCCGCTTCCACCTGCCCCGCTTTGAAAAAGCCGAAGGCCTGCACGCCGAAGGAGGAAAAGGTCGTCAAGCCTCCCAGAAACCCGATCAGCAGGGCCGCCCTCCAGTAGGGCGAGAGCAAGAAGCGGTCCTGCAGCAGGTTGAGGGCCACGCCGATGAAAAAGCAGCCCAGCAGATTGACTGTCAGCGTACCCCAGGGAAAGGACTTGCCCAGCCTTTCAGCCAGCCACAGGTCGATGGCGTAGCGCAGCAGTGTTCCGCAAGCCCCCGCCGCTCCGATGAAAAACCAGCGCGTCATGAAGCCGTCATTGTCGCCGCCGAGGCCGACGAGATCAAGCGGACGCAATCTGCTCGCTGTCAGAGGTGCTTGCTACCGTTATTGCATCAGGCCGGGTGGGACTGTATCCATGCCGCCGTTCGACCCGGCCCCATGCCAATCGACCCGGTCCCATGCCAATCGACCCGGTCCCATGCCGTCATTGCAGGCCAACCATGCCGCCAGCGGGACAAAGCCATGTCTGTACCTTATGCGGAGCATGATCATGAGCGACCCTAGGAACCTGGTTTTTCATTCCCTGGCCGGCGATCACTGTCACCAATGCGGACGGCCCACGCGGCTGCGCTGCGTAGCCTGCAACCCCATGCACTACGTGTGCTGCCAGTGCCTTGAAGATCACGCTGCCTCCCACGGGCAGTTCTTGGCGCCTGCCCGTCGTGCAGGAGTCCAGTCCCCAGAAATCGCTGCTGGCGGCTAGTGCTGCGCCAGAAGAGTCTTAACTTGGGCCATGCTGCATCCTAACTCTATAGGTGAAGCACCGTACCCAGGGTTTCGCCCTTGCTGCGCTTCGCTTGCCGCGGGCTGCACCCTGGGCTAATCGAATCGCTCGCCTTCAGCGAGCCCGGACTTGAGCCTTGAGACGGTGCTGCACCCTGGGCTAATGCTAATCGAGGGCTAGTCGAATCGCTCGCCTTCAGCGAGCCCGGACTCAAGCTTTGAGACGGTGGGTCGGCGGCCCCTCCAAAGCCTTGCCTCGCCCTCCGTAACCTTTGGCGAAGGAGGGCGAATCGCTCGTTTCTGGCCCACATTGACCTCCAACACAGTCGCGGGCTAGGGAATCGCTCGCTTTCGGCGAACCCGGATGCCGGTTTGCTCCAGGAGGCCCGGCGGCGCTACACTGCCTGCTCGCGGACGCATCAGTCCGCAGCGGACTATGTCGAGCGCGCAGCACCACCTCTCACCTTCGGGCAACTGGTTAAGCCGCCACCGGCGCCTCAGCTCGCTGCTGCTTCTGGCCTTCTTCTCGGCCTTGATCTGGGGCTACCTGTGGTGGGGACGCTTCGAGTACTACGACGGGTGGATTCTGGGCGGCGTCTACCTGGGCTGCTTCCTGATTCTGCTGCTCAACCTGCTGCTCAGCGGCGGACGCCGGGAAATGGGCCTGCGCCTCGATAACCTGGCGGCCTCCTTGCGCCTGCTGCTGCCGCTGACGCTGGCCCTGACAGCCGCCATCCTGCTGCTGGCCGGGCTGGGCGGGCGGCTGCAGCCCGAGCAGGGAAGCCTGCCCTGGATCTACCTTCCCTGGGCCCTGGCCCAACAGTTCATCCTGCAAAGCTTTCTGCTGGCGCGCTGGGAGGACGTGCTGGGCAGCCGAGACGGCGCCGTGTTGGCCGCCGCAGCCCTCTTCGCCCTCTTTCACCTTCCCAACTGGCCCCTCATGGCAGCCTCTTTCCTGGGGGGACTGGTCTGGTGCTGGAGCTTCTCGCGCCGCCCCAACCTGTGGGCCGTAGCGCTGTCCCACGCCCTCTTGGGACTGCTCGTCTCCTTCTTCTTCAAGTTCGACGGAATGCAGCAGTTCCGGGTGGGCAAAGCGGGACATCCCTACGACAACTTCGGAGACGGCGTCGCGGTGGCGGCGGGTTACGATGCCGCCAACCGGCCCTTCATCGCCGCCCTTCCCGGCCCCGACATCGATCACCCTTGCCGGGTCCGCCTCTTCCGCCCCGATGGCCAACGGCTGGGCGAATTGGAATCCTTCCCGTCGGTGGGCTATTCCTGCAACGTTGCGGTGGGCGACTTTGCGTCCGCTCCCGGAGACGAGATAGCGCTGGCCCCCGGACCCGGCGTCCGGGCCCCCTCGCAGATCCGCATCTTCGACCTGGGGGGACGTGAACTCAGGCGCTTCTCCCTGCCCGAGCAGGGATACGGAGCCTGGGTGGGCGCCGCACGTGGAACCCTGCTGGCGGCTCCCGGCCCGGGCCCGGACGCCCCCAAGGCGGTTTACGAATACTCCCTGGAAAGCGGATTGCTGCGTACCTGGGAACTGCCGGGCCTGGATTTCGTCAACTCTCTGCGCGCCCTGGCGCTGCCCGATCCCAAACGACTGGTGGTCTGGCCCACTCCTGTCTCGGTCAATCACGGGTTCGTTTACCCGCTGGGGGAGGACGGCCGGCCGGGCACCCGCTGGGAGGCCTTCAACACCGATTACGGGCTGAGCTTGGCCGCCCTGCGCCTGCGATCCGGCGGCTGGGGCCTGGTGGCCGCGCCAGGCGCCCTGCAAGGGCACCCGCCCCACATCCGCCTCTACTCCTGGGACGGGAAGTTGCAGAACTACTTCTACGCCGAGGGCCGCGATGAGGGAGGATGCGGCGCCAATGTGGCAGCGCTGGACGTCGATGGGGACGGCATCGACGAAGTCGTCATGGGCGAAGGACACTGCCCGGGCGCCCCGCCCACGGTGCGCGTCTTCAGACAAGACGGCACCTTGCTACAGCGCTTTATTGCGGACCCGCCGCCGGAGCCCTAGAATGCCCCCCATGAGTGAATACATCCGTTTCGCACGCGTGGCCATTCTGTGGCTGGTGGTGATGTTCATCCTGCGCCTGCTGTTGGGCATCTTCGAGGTTCCTTATGAGGAAGGAACCAGTCAAGCCAGTCTGGTCCTCACAACCCTTTTCGCCTGCATCTTCCTGGGAGCCTTCGGGCGCCGCTTACGCGGATACGGAGTGCTGCAGGCCGCCCTTCTGGGCATAACCATCGCCTTCGTGGCCCAAGTGTTGATCATCGCGGGAACCGCCGGCTCCTATCTGTTGGGCGCGGAGACCTACTTCAACCATCCCAAGGCCCTCAATACGCCCGATGCCGTGGGCGTCGTCCAGGCCATGGTCATCCGGGTCGTGGGCATGTTGGTCAACATGATCATCGGCGCCATCGCCGCCATGCTGGGATGGCTCAGCGGGAAGCTGGTGCCGGAGCCCGGAGCCTGAATCGGCAGTTGCCCGCTCAGCCGGGATTGCCTTACTATCGCTTCATGGATTTGAGCGGACAGACGGTGGTGGTGACCGGTGGCAGCAGCGGCATCGGCGAAGCCGTGGCCCGCGATCTGGCCCAATGCGGAGCCAAGATCATGGTCACCGCCCGCCGCGAGCAACGCTTGCGCCGGCTGGCCGAAGAGTTGCCCGAATGCGCCTATCTGGCGGGCGATCTGACCGATCCCTCTTTGCCCTCTCAAGTGCTGGAAAAGGCCCTCTTGATCCATGGCGGATGCGACGTGGTCATCAACAACGCCGGAATCATCGAGACCGGCTCCGTCAGCGAGATCAACATCGAGCGCCTGTGCCGCATGGTGCGCCTCAACGTGGAGGCAGCTTACCGAATGGCCTACCTGGCCCTGAGACTCTTCCAGAAGCAGGGATGGGGACACCTGATCAACGTCTCCAGCGTCTTGGGCACCAAGACCCGCGAGCGGGCGGGAGGCTATGCGGGGACAAAGTTCGCGCTGGAGGCTCTGTCGGAAGCGCTGCGGATGGAATTGGCCGGCAGCGACGTGAAGGTGTCCTGCGTGCAACCGGGACTGGTGCGAACGGAATTGCACGAGCATTACGAGGAGCATCCCGCCGACACGCTGGGAATGGAGCATCCTCTGCGTCCCCAGGACGTGGCCCGCAGCGTCCGCTTTCTGCTCGACCAGCCCAGCCACGTGCGCATCCCCCGCCTGCTGGTGCTGCCTGGCGAGGGAAAAATCTAGTGACAGTGCGCCAGAAGTTTTGAGCCACCCTTTGGCGTTATTCCACGCTTTCAGCGTTCAGACCTTTGCCGTCTGAAACCCGGGGTGCCGCCGCCGTCCCGCTGGCGCTCGCCGCGGCTGACCCTGGGCTGGCGAATCGCTCGCCTTCGGCGAGCCCGGACTTGACTTCTAACACAGTCGCTGGGCTGGCGAATCTGTCCCCGTCAGGGACAAGAAACGGAGGGTCCTGGCTTCAGAATCCATGAGCGGCAGCACTAGCCTTTCTTGCGGAAACTTTCCAAGGCCTGCAGGAAGCGCTTCTGGATACCCTCCGCCTTCTCGTCGGGCAAGGGGCCCAAAAAGCACAGGTCGTGCTCGATCTCTTCGGCCTCGCTCTTGGGATTGGCGGGCTTCTCCCGGTCCACCAAGGCTGAGGAGAGACGCGAAACCTGGTAGCGCATGCGCACCTCGGCGGACTCGGGGGGCGAATCGATCCCGGCCAGCATTTCCATGCGCACGCACAGCAAGTCGGCTTCCCGGAGGTGCTTGGCCGCGGTTTCGTCCCAGTCCTGGGAACGCCCCTCCAGCAAGGCTTGGCAGGCCTGATCAAAACGCCGGCGCATGCGCTGCTCGTCCTCTTTGGAGAGCTCAGGCAACTCCTCCCACTGGGCTTGCGCGCTTTCCACCATTTTCTTTGCCTTGGCTGCGGACAGGCCCTGCACAGCTTCTAGTTCAGCGCACAGATCCCCCTTGCGGCGCAACGACTGCATGCGTTCTTCGGCCTGACGGCGGCGGCGCTCCTTGGCCTGATCGCGCCGAATCGCCTTGAGCTTGCCGCTGAACCGCCCGCAGCACCGGACGAAGCGCCGCTCCAGACCAGGCGAACGCGACTCCGCCTCGGCCCAGGACTGGCGGGCTTTCTCGAACTCCTCTTCGGCCTTGACCAGTTGCTCGCCCTCCAACTTGCACAGTTTCTCGATCTCGGCACAGATCTGCATGAGTTCGCGGTTGTGTTGCTGCTGGGCTTGCTCTTCTTCCTTGCGCTTGGCCTTGAAGCGCTCGAATACGGCGTTGCAGGCCGCCCGGAAATCCTTCCACAGGGCCTGCTCGCGGGGGCGCGCGGTGGTTCCCGTTTCCTTCCACTGCTGTTGCAGGCGGCGGATCTCGGCGGTGGCCTGCCCGATGTCCTCGGCTTCGATCTGAGCCTTGGCGGCCTCGATCAACTGCTTCTTAGCCTCCTCGTGGGGCTTCTGCAGTTCCCGGAGGCGCCGGTCCAATCCCTTGAGCGCCTTGCGGATGCGGCGCGCCATGGGACCTCGCTTTTTGGGCTCGATCTCGTTGAGCCTGCGCAAAGAACGGGCTCCTTCGCGGATGAGGCGGTCCAAGGGCTTCCAGTCGGGCGGGTCCCCGCTCAGTTCGGGATCGGCTTCCAGGCGCCGGCAAACGGCTTCCAACTCGGCGGTCTTGGCCTTGCGTTTCTCGGCCCTCTCCTTGAAGAACTGCTTGCAGGGCTCGTAAGCCCGGTTGCAGGCGGCGTGGAAGCGCCTCCACAGCCCCGGCCCCGAGGCGTAGTGAGGCGGATCGTCGGGCAGCTTCTCGCTTTGCTCCAAGCGCATCCATTGGTTGCGGGCGGCCTTGATGCGCTTGTTCAACTCCTCCGGATGCAATTCGCTCCCGGCCAGGGCTTCCATGCTCTCGATCAGGCGCAGCCGCTGCTGGTTGTTGCCCCAATGATGCCAGTCCTTGAGTTCGCGAACGCCGGCATGCACGGCCTTGAGCCGGCTGCGCATGGTGTCGCGCTGCTTGCGGGTGAGTCCGGGCAGTCCCTTGAAGCGGCGCGAGCACTTGCGGAAGAGGAGCCGCGCCTCCCGCAGTTCCCCCTGGCCCAGATGCTGCTCCACCTGGCCCAGATGAGAGCGAATCTCGGAGAGAATTTCCTCATTGCGCTTGGATTGCTCTGCCAACAGTTGCTCAAGCTGCGACAACGCCGTCTTGAACTGCCGCGTCTCTTCTTCCGAAACCTCCTCCTCGCGTCGGGCCGTTTGCCAGGATTCCTTGAGGCGGGTGAGGAGGCGTTGCTGCAGTCCGGCTTTTTTGTCTCGGGCCAGACGCTCGGCCCGCTCGATGACGGCTTGAGCTCCGGCTTTCTGCTGGGAGGGAGCGGCGGCCTCGGCGGTCTCTCCTTCATCAGCCTCGCCGGTCGGAGCAGGCTCTGGAGGCTCTTGGGCCTGGTCTGCTGATTCTTTGGCGGAATCGACGGCCTCGTCGCGGTTCAATCCGCGGTGGCAAATGGCGTCGAAGCGCTCCTGAAGCTCCTCTTCGGCGGCTACCGGCAGGCTCTTCCATTCCTCCACGATGACTTCAAGCGACTTGGCGTCGCGATCGGCATCCACCGTCCACGCCAGTTTCTCGGCTTGCTGGCAGAGTTCCTCGCGGCGGCGGCGCACGGCCTTGGGATCTCCCCGCTGCAGGCGTTTTTGCTGCAGCTTGGCGCGGGCCTCGCGGTGGATACGCTTGTCGTGGCGCCGGGTGTCGCGCATCACGCGCGCCAGCAACGCTTCCTCCTCAAGGCGCTGGAGGGCCAGCAGGCGCAAGTCATGGTCGGTGTCGTCCACGGCCATGTCGGCCACCGCCTTCTGGCGCGGGCCCATTTCCAGCAAAGCCCGCCGCAGCTCGCTGTGCGGAGCCGTGCTCAAGAGGTCTTCGATCAATCCCTGGTCGTCGAGTCCCTTGAGGAAATCGATGCGCTGCGAGAGGGGGAGAGCGTCCTCGGAGGGATCGCGCAGAAGCTGGCGCAGGCGCTGGCCGGCGGCCTCGCGCACCTCTTCTTCATCCTCTTCATCTTCTCGACACAGCCGATGCAGGGTTTCCAAGGAGCGGGCCCGTTCCAGGGCCGCGATCCGCACCTGGGCCTCAGGATCCTCGAGCAACTCGCTGAGAGCCTCCTCAAGCTCCTGATCAGACAACTCGGCGATCACTTCCCGGCGCACCGAGGGATCACGATGCTGCCATTTCGGCTTGTTGAAAAGATCTTTGAGCATGTTGAGACTTCGGTCGCTGGAAAAGACCTGGATTTTACCGCAATCCGCTCCCCAAGTCCATGCCCCCGAAGTTCTCTGAAGTGGAGAAGTGGTCTTACCTGCGGCAACTTAGAGGCACCGGGCCGTCCGTCCCGCCGGGGGAGCGAAGGATCAGCCGTGGGGGAGTTGCCGCCGCCCATCGAGGCCTCAAGAGTCTGAGTCCTCTTTCTTGAGGATGCGGAAAGACGCCTCGCTCCGGGTGCTCTGGCCGCTGAGGCGGTCCTTGGCCTCGACCTCCACAACCACGGTGCCCGCGGGGAACTTGGCCAGCGGCAGACTGATGGTCACCGAGGCCTGCTCGCCCCTGACTTTGCCGAAGGTGCTGAGGTCGTCCTCGATGGTGACCAGGTTGCGGTCGCCCTGCTTGAAGCGCACCGTCAGCTCGACGTCCGGACGCAGCGAGGACTGATCGATCTGCAGGCCGTAGAGCTGGAAGAAGAGCCCCACCCGCTGACTGGAGCGGAATTCGTTGCCCACGTTGGGCACCACCTTGTGATCGCCGATGGCGAAGGGATCGGCCAAGGTCTCTTTTCCCATCAGCGGACGCATCACGTCGGCAAGAATGAGGGAGCTCAGGCTCAGTCCTTCTTGCACCTCGAGGTGGACGAGTTGCTGCTTGTTTCCCACTTTGCCCGAATGGACGTCCTTGACCACCACGTCCAGCAGGTGGCGGCCCGCCGGCAGCAGGATCTTCTTGGAGTAGAGGGCGTTGCCCCGCCGCATGGCCGGCAACTGCTCCTCGGTTCCCGTCAGTTCCAGGGTGTCTTCCACCATGGCGCTGATGCGCTTGGAAAGGTCCCGGGCCTGTATGAAGATGTTGACTGAGGCCTTGTTGGCCTCTCCCTCCTTCTTGAAGGTGAGATCCGAGACGGGCAGGGTGAAGGTCACCGGCACGTAGTAGGAGCTGTCGGTCACCTGCACGTGGGACACGGCGAGCTGAAAAGGGATCTGGTCGTAGGTGACCCGCGAAGAAACCACTCCCGCCAGATCGGCGAACTTGACGACGGGCGCCGAAGTCACCTTGCTCAACAGTTCGGTCTTATAGAACTGGCGGTCCTTGGAAAGGCGGAAAAGGTCGCTCTTGGCCGCGCTGGCCGGGTCGGCCAGGGGGTCCTTGTAGGCGTAGACGTTCTTTTCGTCTTCATCGAGGGCCAGCTTGTAGAGTCCGGCGCCGGAACGGTCCACGAATTCCAGGGTGATGCCGCTGCCGATGCCCTCGATGTAGTTGTAGTACCAGGTTTCAAAAGGAAAGGTGATGATCTCGCGCTGGGTGACGCCGCCCTCGATGCGTCCCTCGAGGGCGTTGGCCACGCCGCCCCGGGGATCGGCCAGGGTGGTCCCGGTGGGATTGACGTCGCGCTGGGTGGGAGGACCGAAGCGGATGTAGACGCGTCCCCGGTCGGTCTTCCAGCCGGGCAATCCGGCCGAAAAGTGTTCGTTGGCGTAGGCGATCCTGCGGTAGTGCTCTTCCTTGTAGCTGTTCTCGATCGTCTGGGGATCGGGATCGCGCCGCTTCCAGAAGGCCTCGATAAAGCGCGTCTTCTCTTCTTCAGTCCGCAGGTCCTCGAAAACGGCCCGCTCCTCGGGGGTGATGATGTAGAGGACGTCTTCCTGCAGCCATTTCTTAAAGTAGTCGCGGCTCTCTTCCTGGCGGGCCGCCGGCTCGTCCTGGCCCGGCAGAGCCGGAGCCGTCCATAAGAGCAAAGGGATAAGGGCTAAGATCAATCTTATCTTCATCATCGATAGTGTAGCGGATATTAAAGGCCCGCCGACGTCTTTGTAGAGGGACGAGGCGGTCCGATGTTTCAAAAACACTTTGTCCTAAACGAACGAGCCCCGCCGGATCGATCCGGCGGGGCTCGTAGTGTTGCATGCGCTCAGGCCCCTAGAAGGAGACGCGCAGCGCAAACTGGAAGGAGCGCGGGATGCCCTGCGAGAAGCTTCCCGATCCCAATCCGATGAGGTTGGTGCGGGTGCCCTGCACCGTGCCGTTGGGGGCGCCCGGCTGTCCGCTGAGGATGCCGTTGGCGCTGTTGCCCAGGCGGCCGTAGTTGGCCACGTTGAACAGGTTGAAGATCTCCACCGAAGGAGAGATGGTCACGACCCGGTCGCCGCCGCCGATTTCGAAGTGCTTGGTGACTCGAATGTCGGAGGTGATGAAGGAGTCGTTGAAGACCTGTCCGGCCGGAGCCAGTTGCAGGCTGGGAGCGACCGCTCCCAAGGCGATCAGTTGGGCCTCGGTGAAGAGTCCCGCGCTGACCAAGGCGCGGCCCGCCGGGGTGATATTGCCGGCGATGCTGCTGTTGAAGCCGTTGATCAGGGCGTTGAGTTCGTCAACGCTGCTGATTCCGCGGCCGAAGTCGCCGCGGTCGCCCACGAAGTCGCCCGAGGTTCCGTCGCCGTCCAGGTCGGAGGTGAAAATGTTGTTTCCACCACCGGCGCCGGACAGAAGCAGGTTCTGGGGCAAGGCCGTGGCCCAGCGCTGGTTCCAGTTCAGCCCGAATCCCCAGGGGAGATCCATGAAGAACTGGGCGCTCAACTGGTGGGTGCGGTCGGTTCCGCCGGGGCCGCGGTTCTGATCGCTTAAGAAGTTGTCGTTGAAGGCAACCGAGGGCAGAAAGTCCTGGTCGCCTGAGATCACTTCAAAGCGGCTCAAGTTGTAGGAAATGTTCATCCACATGTTGCGGACGAACCCGTCCATGTCGGTGAAGCGGCCGGTGGTGCGGAACTGCAGAGCGTTATAGGTAGAGCGTCCGCTCGACTCCAGCACGTTGATGGCCGTGAAGTTGGGGTCCACGCCAACAAAGAAGTTGGCCAGCCCGAAGCTGTTGATGGAAGCTCCGGCGGCGATGGCCTCGTCGATGCTGCCAACTCCCATGCTGTTGAGAGTGGACTGAATGGCGCCGGCGGCGCCGGCCACGTCCAGGGTGTCAGCAGCAAAGTGACGGTTGAAGTCACGCACCAGGTTGTGGTGCAGGCTCTTGTTGCGGAGGTAGTCGACCGACATCGTCCAGGTATCGCTCAACTGGTGCTCAACGCCCAGGTTGGTCTGGATGGAGTAGGGCGTCTGGTAATCCTGGGAGAAGATGGAACTAAAAGTGGTTCCGTTGACCAGGATCAGAGGCGTTCCGTTGGGATCGAAGGGGACCTGAGCAGAGGCGGCCTGGAAATCGGCTTGAGTCTGCCCGATCTGGTCGATCACCGTGCCCAGGGGGACGCCCGACCAGGCGGTGGTGTCGATGTTGTTGACGGGCATTCCGCTCACCAGCACGCGGCCCATGGCGTCGATGTTGCCCAGGGGCGGCACGGCGGTGTTGAAGCCCAGACCCTCGGCCAAGCGGTCGGTGCGGTCGAAGATCACGTTGTTGAAGATGTTGGTCTCGTAGTAGATTCCGGCTCCGGCGCGGATGACGGTCTCGTTGTTGCCGAAAGGCTGCCAGGCGAAACCGATGCGCGGTCCGAAGTTGTTCTTATCGAGATCAACCGGGTTGACGATGTCGGGGCCCAGCACGGTGGACAGTTGTGAAGGCAGTCCCAGGTCATCGTTGACCTGACCGGTGTTGATGTCCCAGCGCAAGGCCAGGTTGAGGTTGAAGGTGGGCGTGACGCGCCAGGAGTCTTCAACGTACCAGGCGAAACGGGTGTTGTTGATGCCGCCGCGGGGACGGTTGTTGTTGGCGATCTCGGTGAAAGACCCCTGCCCGTTGCCCAGAATGGCGAAGCTGACGGGGTATTCCAGCGGATCGTTGGGGTTGCCGCCACGGTCGATGATGGCCTGACGGATGTTGCCGTCGAAGGCCAGGCGGACCTCAGGTCCTACGCCGAAGAAACTGGCGAAGAGGTTGGTCTTGGTCCACTTCAGCTCGGATCCGAAACGGAAGGTGTGGTTGCCGCGAATGTAGGCACCGTCGTACTTCCACTGATGGTCGGTCTGATAAGTGGCCTGGGGCGCCAGACGGTTGGGTCCGGAGAAGAAGGTGGCGCGGCTGTTGATGGCCACCGAAACCGGAGTCCCGTTGGAAGCCGAGAACTCGGGCAGACCCAGGTTGTTGGTCGAGATCTCGTTGTCGAAGCTGGTGAAACCGTAACGCACCGAATGGGTCAGCGAAGAGGTGGCGGCGTCGAAACCGAAAGCGGTCACGTTGGTGACGTTCTGGTTGACGAAAGGCGCCAGGTTGGTTCCGCCGAAACCGGTGGCGGCGTCGTTGGTCTCGTGACTGAAGCGGCCAAAGGCCGTCATCGAATCGCTCAGGTTGAAGTCCAAGCGCCCGATTCCCAGGTTGTCGTTGAAGGGCGTGGTCACAGCCCCGTTGAAGTTGGGGAAGGAAGGCAAGGACGTAAAGGTGCTTCCATCCTGGTTGAGCTTCTCGTAGTTGATGAAGAAGAACACCCGGTCCTTGACCAGAGGTCCGCCGACTTCAAAACCGCCTTGCTCGCGGTCGAACTCAGCCGACTCCAGGTTGGCGATCGTCTGAGGGCTGCCGGTGCGGGTGGTGGGCAGGGCGGCCACTTCTTCGTCACGGTAGAAGATGAATCCGCTGCCGTGAAACTCGTTGCTGCCGCTCTTGGTGATGATGTTGACCGAACCAGCCGAACCCAGCGAGGTGGAGGCGTCGTAGGAAGACTGACTCACCTCGAATTCCTGAACGGCGTCCACCGAGATGTTCTGGGTGGTGGTTCCGACAGTCTCGTCGGAGATGTCGATGCCGTCAATGGAAATACGGGTTACGCGGCCGCTGCGGCCGGCCACCGAGATGCCGGTGAACTGGTTCTTGGTGGGGTCGAAGGATCCGCCGTCCACCAACTGCACGCCCGGCTGGGTTTGGGCCAAGTCGAGAAAGTTGCGGCCGTTCAGAGGCAGGTTGCGCACCTGCTCCGAAGTGATGGCCCCGCTCACCTCGTGGTCGACGGTGTCGACCCGGATGGCCTCGCCCGAAACCGTGATGACTTCGTCCGGCGTACCCACTTCCAAAGTGACGTCGCCGTTGGCCATGGCGCCGACTTCGATGGCCACGTTGATGATCTTGGTCTTGAAGCCTTCAATCGAGGCCTTGACCTCGTAGCTGCCCGCGGGCAGCGAGCGCACGGTGAAAAAACCGCTGTCGTTGGTGATGGTATTGATGGTGCGGCCCGTGCGCGGATTGGTAATGCTCACTTCCACTCCCGGGATGATGCCTCCCGAGGCGTCGCGCACAACGCCCTGGATGCCTCCCGCGCCGGTTTGGGCCATCAGCGGCAGACCCGCCAACAGCAATACCAGCAGAGCGGAAATGGTCCTGAAACCAGATAATCTCATGCTCGTTGCTCTCCTGTTGAGTTGATTCGCAATACGTCCATGTTCGATTCGTTCGTTTAACATCGTAGAGTCCGAAGATTCCGCTTCGGACCCGGCAAAATGGCGTCAGACGCACTGCGTCATCTTGGGTTGTACAACGTTGCACGAATCATGCCAAAGCTTCGGCCCTGATCCTCATCTTTTCCTCATTTGCCGCTCTATCCCTCTGTTTGCGTTGAAAATCAACCGTTTTCGCAGATTTAGAGAATCTCGGGCCGCCCTCTTCGGAGACATCTCATTCAAAGTTTTGAATTAGAAACCAATTCTTTGAATCAAATGTTTGAATGTCAACTTTTTCCCTGCTTAAGCCATGTTCTGCGCTTCAAGATCGTTTTTGCCAAGCGCGTTCGAAGGGTTTATTCCACATTGTTGAATAAAATTTGCCCAAGGCAGCGGCGGGACAGGCGCACTCAGCCCACTCGGGCCAAGGGAAGGCGCCCCTTGAAGAGGGCTTTGAGGCGCTTGAGGAGGCGTTGGCGGTCTCCCCCTTCCCGGCGCAGGCTTTCCTCAATGAAGTGACGGGCGTCCTGGTGGCTTCGGCTCACCCATTGGCGGTCCCGCACCAGGTTTGCGAAAGCGAATTCCGGCAGTCCCGACTGGCGGGTTCCGATGAATTCTCCAGGCCCCCTCAGTTCCAGGTCCTTTTCGGCGATCTCGAAACCGTCGTTGCTTTCGCGCATGATGAGCAGGCGTTGCCGGGCTTTCTGGCCCACCTTGGGACCGATCATCAGCACGCAATAGGAATCGTGAGAACCCCGGCCGATGCGTCCGCGCAGTTGGTGCAACTGGGAAAGCCCGAACCGCTCGGCGTGCTCGATCACCATGATGGAAGCGTTGGGAACATCGACGCCCACCTCGATCACGGTGGTGGAGACCAGGATGTGGTACCGGCCCGCCACGAAGTCTTTCATGACCGCTTCCTTCTCGTCGCTCTTGAGGCGGCCGTGCAGCAGTCCGACGCGCAGGTCGGGAAAGACTTTTTCCTGCAGGTGGGCGGCCATTTCCACGGCGGCTTTGAGATCCACTTTCTCGGATTCTTCCACCAGCGGATAGACCACGTAGGCTTGGCGGCCCTTCTCGATCTGGCGGCGCAGCCCGCGGTATATCTCAGCGCGCTTCTTTTCGCCCGCCAACACCGTTTCGACGGGCCGGCGCCCCGGAGGCAGTTCGTCCAGCACCGAGAGATCGAGGTCGCCGTAGAGGGTGAGCGCCAGAGAGCGGGGAATGGGGGTGGCGGTCATTACCAACACGTCTGGCAGCGGGCCTTTTTCCATCAGGCGCGAACGCTGCATGACCCCGAAGCGGTGCTGCTCGTCCACCACGATCATGCCCAGCCGATGGAAGTCGACCGGGTCCTCGATCAGGGCGTGAGTGCCGATGAGAAGGTCGATCTTGCCTTCTTTCAGATCGTTGAGCAGGTTCTCGCGCTGGCCTCCCTGTACAGCCGACGTCAAATATCCCGCGCGGAAGCGGGTGCGATCGTGAAGCAGGGGGGAAAGACTGCGCCAGTGTTGCTCGGCCAGTATCTCGGTGGGGGCCATGAGGGCGGCCTGGTAGCCGTTTTCCATGGCTACGGCCATGGCTTGCAGGGCCACGATGGTCTTGCCCGATCCCACATCCCCCTGCAGCAGTCTCGACATCACCTCAGGCCGGGCCAAGTCGCGCACGATCTCTCCCAAAACGCGCTTTTGAGCCCGGGTGGGGCGGAAGGGGAGGATGCTCTTGAGGGTGCGCCGCTCCTTCTCGCCCAGCTCGATGCGGCGTCCTTTGCGCAGCCGGGTGCGCTGGGAGCGAACCACTTGCACGGCGCTCTGAAAGGCGAACAGGTCTTCATAGATGAAACGCTGCTGGACGGGCGTGGCCATGTCTTCCAACTGCTTGAGGAGCGCCTCCGTCCTCGCCCCGCCCGGTTGGGGAAAGTGGAGTTGGCGGAAAGCCTCGGGCAGGGAGGGAAAACCGTAACGGCGCCTCAACTCCTCGGGTAAGGGGTCTTGGCACCTTCCCCCAGCCTTTTCCAGCGCATCCAGGGCGTTGGAGATGATGGTGCGCAGGATGCGGGGAGTGAGGCTGCTGATACGCCGGTAGACGGGGACGATGCGTCCGATGTGGGGAGAACCGGTCTCGTCCTCTTCCTCCAGCACCTCGAATTCCGGATTGGTGAGGGCGAGCCCGCGGCTGTACTTGTCGTATCGGATGGTGCCGAAGAAGACCCCCCGAACGCCCCGCGTCAGAACCTTTTCCAGGCCGGGACGGTTGAAGAACTTAAGGGCCAGCCTTCCGCTTTGGTCTTCGGCCACCGCTTCAAAAAGCCGGATGCGCCGGGGACCGGCCCGGTGTTCCCCGCAAGCCGCCACCCGGGCCACAACCGCCGCCGTCTCCTCCGCCTCCAGACTGGCGATGGGTTTCAAGCGGGTACGGTCCTCGTAGCGCATGGGCGGGTAGCGCAGCAAGTCGTCCAGATTGCGGATTCCCGCTTTGGAAAGCAATGCGGCTCTGACTTCTCCCACCTTCTTGACGAACTGAACCGATGTTTCAAGCTTCATGGGCCGAGAAACGGTTATGATAGCGCGCCGGCGCCCTGCCGGGCGAGTCCGCCGCGGGCTCTCTGCAATTCACCCTATGCTATTCTAATGAGGTTATGAGGCGGCTTACTTTCGCGCTTATTTTGACGGCTGTGGCCGTTTGTTCTTGCGGCAAGAGCACCCAGGATCAGGTTGCGGCGGCGGTGGGCGGATTCGACAGCGCCCAACTCGGCGAAAAGAGCGTCCAGGTCGAGAACCTGAAGGCCAGCGGCGACTTCGCCACCGCCGAGGTTACCGTCAGGACGGCCGTCAAGCTGCGCAAGAAAGAGGGAGTCTGGCACCTCGAGGAGATCCGCCTGGGCGACCGGCGCTGGGAAAAGGCCGAACATCTGCTGGCCCTGCTCAACGCCCAACGGGCCGAGACGGGCCGCCGGCATTTGAATTTGATCGCCCAGGGTCTGCAACGCTACCGCCAGGAGCACTCCAGGCATCCTCAGGCGGTCGACTTTCGGGCCTTGATCGACCTGCTCACCCCCAAGTACATGGCCCAGGTCATTCGTTTCGACCCCTGGTCCCGACCCTACCGCTACCAGGTCAAGGGCGGGGGATTCGATTTGCGCTCTGCCGGTCCTGACGGCATTTTCGACAGCGGCGACGACCTCGTCGCGGAGAACACACCATGAGCAAGCTGTTGACCCACCTCCTCATCTTCCTTCTCCTCCCTGTGGCCGCCGCCTGCATGAGCGCGCAGGCCGATGGATTCGACTGGATCCACGACTATGACGAGGCCCTGTTCCGTGCCCAGGAGCAGGGAAAGCCCATTTTCGCCTACCTTGAAACCGACACTTGTACCTACTGCCGCCAGATGGAGGCGACCACGCTCAAGGACCGATCGCTGATCGAAGACGTCGGTGACGATTTCATCTGGCTCAAGCTGGACGCCGAGAAGGACCAGCATGGCATCGCCTTGCGGGAGCGATTTCGCGTCGACAGCTTTCCGGGAATGCTGGTGCTCGACGCCAAAGGCCGCGAGTGGGACCGTTTTACGGGATATACGCCGGCTGACGAACTGCGGCGCAAGCTCGACCAGGCCACCGGCCCCAACAGCTTCCGCGTCCTGCTGGAGAGGATCGACGCCGATCCTTCCGACGCCCAAGCCCAGTTCCTGATCGCCGAAAGGCTGCGCGACAGGGAGCAGTGGAAGGAGGCTGCCCAAGCCTACGCCGATTATCTGCGCGCCGATGCCGGGAACAGCCTGAAGAGGGCCGATCAAGCCCTTTATTATCGCGCCGTAGGACTGTCTATGTCGGGCCAGGTCATGGAATCGCTGAAAACGCTCGAAACGCTCGAAGCAGGCTATCCGTCCTCCCCCTTCATGCCCGACTCGGTGCTCTTTCGGGGCCAACTCCTGCAACACCTGGAACGCAACCAGGAGGCCCGCATCGCCTTCGAGACGTACTTGCAGCGCTATCCCGAGCATGGCTACGCCCCCCAGGTCCGCGACATCCTCTCCAAGCTGCCGGGCGGGACGGCACTCCCCATGGCCCGATCCCATTAGCCAGACCCTCAACGGTCTGCTGACGAGGCCGTTTCAGGGGAATACTCATTGCGTCCTGCATACCCCCCTTCTATAATCGAATTCCAGCCGAACAACGAATCGATTCACGCTCAAGGGGACCTAGAAATCTACTGATGGAGGACCGAACGATGCAGCTACCGAGAAGAGGGGTATTGTGCGTCCTGTTCGTCTTGCTGGCCGGAACGGCGGCACTGGGACAGGCGCAAATCACAACCGGCGTTATCGAAGGAGTCGTCACCGACGAATCGGGCGGCGTCGTGCCTGGCGCCTCGGTTCGGGTGGTGAACGTGGGGACCAATCTGGAGAGAAATTTCATCACCGGCGACGACGGCCGTTTTCTCGCTCCCCAGCTTCCCTCAGGCCGGTACAACGTCGAAGTGACGATGGAGGGCTTCGCCAACCTGCGCCAGGAGGACGTGCAATTGACGGTGGGGAAAGTCATCTCCCTGGACCTTCAACTGAAGGTCTCTTCGGTGGATGAAACCGTCGTTGTCACCGGAACGCCTCTGCTGGACACGGCCAAGATCGAATCCTCCACCACCCTTGATTCCGCCACCATCGAATCCACGCCGGTGCTGGGACGCAAGTTCGAAGACCTGCTGACCCTGACGCCGGGCGTCAGCATCGTTCAGGGACCGGACGGCGACGAGATCAACTTCAACGGCCAGCGCGGCATCTTCAACAACATCAGCTTGGACGGAGGCGACTACAACAACGGCTTCTTCGGGGAGCAGGTGGGCGGACAGCGGGCCGCCGTCGACATCACCATGGAAGCCGTGCAGGAGTTTCAGGTCATCGCCACCGGCGCCAACGCCGAATTCGGACGCTCGGCCGGCGGCATCGTCAACGTCGTCACCAAGAGCGGCACCAACGAAGTCCACGGCAGCCTCTTCCACTTCCAGCGGCTGGAGTCGCTGAGCGCCAACACCTCGGACGGCAGGCCGCTGACAGACTTTCACCGCGAGCAGTTCGGGGGAACCATCGGCGGCCCCATCCAGCGCGACAAGATGTTCTATTTCTTTGCCTTCGAGCAAATCACGGGAAATCTCACCCGCGACAATCTCAGCGCCGTGGTGGGCGACACGCCCTGCCCCACCGCCAGCCCCAACCTCATGGACAACCAGGACCTGATCGGCTCCAACGCCGATTGCCAGCGCTTGGCGCTGATCGATTTCTTCCAGCAATCACGGGGACAGAACGAGGGAGCGCCGGTTGAGCGTCCCGTCAACAACAGTTCTCTTCTGGCCAAGTATGACTGGACCATCAGCGACACCAACAACCTCTCGGCCTCCTACAACTACACGCGCTCCAAGAAAGAGAACGAAACCTTCGACGTGCCCACTTACGGCAACTCGGCCAACGGCACCGAGGGGCCGGGCGAGATCCAGACGGCACATTTGAATTGGTTTTCCAGCATTACGCCCACTGCGCTCAACGAGTTTCACTTCACTTACTCGCGCGAAAACAGGCCCCGCTCGGCTACCGAATCCAATGTCCCCGCCGATACCGCCATCGGATTCGAGACCACCTTCCGCTTCGGCAACCCTTTCTTTCTGCAGCCCGATATCGACGAACTCTTCTGGCGCACCCAGTTGCGCGACAACTTCACCTTGATCAGGGGCGACCACACCATCAAGTTGGGGGGCGAATGGCTGCATTCGCTCAACGAGCAGGTCTTCCGCGGGTTCTTCACCGGACGCTACATCTTCGGCGACGTGGTGGGATTCCTGCGCTATGCTTCTCCCGCCGACATGGGACCCGGCTTCGGGCCTGACGTGGAAGCCTGCGCCGACGGAAGCTTCACCGATCTATCCATCGGCTGCCCGGACGGCGTAGGCTCTTTCGGAAGCCCGCTGCTGCTCTATCTGCAGGGAGCGGGAGTGCGCGGTCCGACGAGCGACGCCACCGGCTTTTCAAACATCACCAACGAGGACCTGGCCTTCTTCATCCAGGACAAGTGGCAGTTGCATCCCACCTTTACGCTGAATCTGGGCCTGCGCTATGAAGCCCAGCTCTTCCCCGAAGTGGTCGTTCCGCCCTCTCAGACGGCTTACGGAAACCTCTTGGGCGATCCCCGTTTTCCCTCCGACGGCACCATCCCCGACGAAACTTCGATGTGGCAGCCCCGCATCGGCTTCGCCTGGGACGTGGGCGGCACCCGCAAGTCGGTATGGCGGGCCAGCGCCGGCGTCTTCAACGCGCGCCAGAACATGCTCACCCAGGTGGGATCGATCACCACCAACGGCGAGCAGCAGCAGACCATCGCCGGAGGCGCTTTCGCCAATCCCACCATCCGGCCCACTTGGCCCTTCACGGTGGAACCCGATCCCCTGCCGCCCGGCGAGTTCCCGCTCTTCACAGGCGTGCGCATCTTTGCCGAGGACTACCGCAATCCGCGCATCTACACCGTCAATACGTCCTTTGAGCAGCAATTCGCTCAGGATTGGGTGGCCTACGTCGATTTCACCTGGTCGAAGGGCGTCTACCTGACCCGTTTCTTGAACATCAACAACGGTTCTGCTCCCACGGCCCTGCCCGAGAACGGCGACGTCGTCACCTATCTCGGCCCCAACCCCTTCGGCCCCCAGTTGGGCGAAGTGGCGCTGACCAGTTCCAGCGCCAAGTCGCTTTACCGCGGAGTGGTGGTGGGAATGCGCAAGCGCTTTTCCAACGACTTCTCGATGGAGTGGAACTACACTTACGCGCGCGACTACGACGACGATTCCAACGAGCGCGATCCTTTCACCTTCCGCGCCTTCAACCGCTTCAACCTGGACGCCGACTATGCCCTCAGCGACCGCGACATCGCCCACAAGTTCAATCTGGTGCTGTCGGCGCTGCTTCCCGGCGGCATCGACTTCAGCAGCCGCGTCCAGGGCCGTTCGGCACAGCCCATCACCACCAATCCGGCCGGCAACGGATCGGGCCCTCCCTGCAACCCGCAGAACATCCGCACCCGGGTGGTGGACGGCATCGACTGCGGACGCAATACCTTGAGGAAGGACAACGAGTTCTTCTCCTGGGATTGGCGCATCCAGCGGCCCTTCCGCTGGGGAGACGGCCGCTACGCCCTCATTCCCCTGGTGGAGATGTTCAACACCTTCAACAACGACAACAACATCAATCCGCTCACCACGCCCGGATTGTTCAACTTCGACGGTTTCCTGCGGGCCGGAGTCGGCGATCCGCGTCAAGTGCAACTGGGCCTCAAGTTCACGTTTTAGAGCGGCGCGTCCTCTCATGAGGCGCAAAGAGCACTCAAGGCCCGCCCCGGCGGGCCTTTTCAGTTGTCGATATCGACTTTGATGTCGATCCAGCGGCCCTGGTGGAAGCGGATGACGTTGAGGGTGCCGCGAAGGAAGTGTCCGATGACGATGGCCAGCCAAACATGGCCGGGCTGAAGCGTCGAGTAGTGCTGGACGGCGAAGAGGATGCCCACGGGGACGATCAGTTGCGAGATGACCGTGACCACCATCGGAGAGCGGGTGTCTCCGCTGCCCTGGAGGGCTCCGTTGTAGTTGAGCGCCACTGTCACGAAGAGTCCCGACACGCTCAGATAGCCCAGCAATTGGCGGCCCAGCGCCAGCACGGTTTCGTCTTCCAGTCCGAAGATCTTGAGCAGCGGCTCGGGGAAGGCAAGGTAGAGCGTCCCCATGGCTATGGCAACCAAGAGGCCGATAGCGGCTCCGGTGACGGCTGCGCGTCTGGCCCGGTGGAGCAGGCCGGCGCCCAGGTTCTGTCCCACCACGGTGGAGGTGGCGGCCATCAGTCCTACCGAGGTCCAGGTAATGAGCGAGAAGAGCTGAGTGTAGGCCACCACGTAGGCGGCCTGGGCCTCCGCGCTGTTGGGCAGGGCCCCCACGAATCCCATCAGCAGCACGCCTCCCAGGTTCATGGCGATTCCCTGGAATCCGGTAGGCAGTCCGAAGCGGAAGAGTTGGCGGATGATGCGGAAGTCAGGCTTCCAGCAGCCGCCCATGCGCACCACCAGTTGCTTGCTCCAGAGCAGGTAGAAGGCTATCAGCGACACCAGTCCCGAGGCGATCACCGTCCCCATGGCGGCGCCTATGGTCCCGAAGGCGGGGATGGGGCCCAGTCCGCGGATGAGGATGACGCTCAGCCCCAGGTTGAGGAAGGTCATCATCAGGCCCAGCCGCAGCGGAGTGCGGGCGTCCCCGGCGGCGCGCAGCGCGCCGGCGATGAGAAAATAGAAGAGCATCCCGATGCTGAAGACCAGGATGGTGCGCAAGTAGGGCAGGGCTTCGGCCTGGACCTCGGGGGCGGCGTTGACCCAGTCGAGCAGGGTGGGGGCCAGCAGGTATCCGGCGGGGGCCAGGATGCCGCCGGTGATGATGAAGGCCACCAGGCAGGCCTGGTAGACGACGCGGTTGACCTTTTCCGAGTCGCCGGCGCCGGCGAAGCGGGCCACCAGGATCCCCATGCCGGTGAAGACGGAGCCCACGAACACCACCACCACCAGAAAGATCTGCCAACTGACGCCCACGGCGGCGTTGCCTTCAAAACCGACATAGTGGCCGATCAGGGTGTGGTCGACGATGCCTTGCAGTCCGGCTACCACGTTCTGCAGCATGGTGGGCCAGGCCAGCTTCCAGACCGCCGAGTGAATGGGGCCCTCGACAATGTGGCGGTCGAATTTCTGAGACTTGACGCGCGCCATGGCGGTGCATTCTACGACGGTCGAGCGCTCTTGTGCGATTCGGGAGCCGCTTTGCGCCTCAATCGGTGGCGGCCTCGAGGTCCGACCAGCGGATCAGCAGGCAGACAAACCCCGGCAGGAAAGCGAACGTCCACTTGAGAAAGAAAACAGGATAGTCGGGGCCGCCGGGGGGAGGAGAAAGCCACATGTCGGAGACGGCATAGAAGGCGGCTCCCGAGAGGAGGGCGGCGCACAGGCCACGCAGCAGGCCGACGGCCGCAGTGGAGGTCTGGGCCCTGATCCAGCGGTTGAGCATGGCCGTCAGCAGCCACAGGATCATCCAGGAAGCGAATAGGGCCGACCAGCCCAGCAGGGGAGCCAGCAGATAAAAGGAGGCCGCCGAGGCCACGCCCACCAGCAGCGCGCCCGCCCCCGCCCGCATCCAGGGGCGCCGGGGAGCCAACAGGCCCAGCACCAGGCCCAGAAGAAGGCACAGCAGCGCTCCGTGCAGGAGTCCGTAAAGCATGCGGTGAGGAAGGCTCCAGTAAGCCCATAGGAAATCCGCCAGCGTGCTGGCGGCGCCCATGGTTGCCGCGGCTATCAGGGCCTCCTTGAGGCTGGAGTATTCGACTCGCGTCATGGCCCGACATCATACCGTCGGTCTCGTCCATGCGCGACCCTGGGCACATTGAGGGAACTTCCGCCTCGCCAAACCGTGTGTGCATGAGAGCTCGCGCTTTTCCGTGGCCTACGGCACCTATGCTGCGCTTCCTGCCCGACGCTCTCGACCTCATCAAGGTTCTCGAGGGAGCCGGCGGAGAGGTCCATGTCCTGGAGTTTCCGGAGGGCCACAGCACCAGAGCCTGGCGCCCCATCATCGACGATGTGCTGCGTCCTCTGTTGGCGGACGACTGAGGCGGCTTACTATTCGCTGTCGAGAAAGCGCTGCTTCCAGTTGTCATCCGGAAGCCAGCATTGCTCCTTGCGGCCGAACCAGCGGTAGCGGTTGCGGGCGATGAAGCGATAGAGCAGGTCGCGCAGGGGACGGGGAACGATGACAAAGGCGTATAGCAGCGGCCAGGGGAATCGCAACCGCCGGGCAATGCGCAGCGCGGCGGCGGAACGCGCCCAGCAGCCGTCCCGATCAACCAGCACCACGCTGTCCAGATCATCCTCGTCGAAGCGGCAGCCATCCAAAATCTCGGGTGCCACATCGGACTGCAAGGAAGCGAACCGAAACACCCCCTCCCGGTCGCGCTTGAGAACGAACTGCACCGACCAAGCACAAAGATTGCACACCCCGTCAAAAAGGATGACTGGACGTTCCTTACCTCTCCAAAGTGAGTCGTTGCGCGGCGCTTGCTTGTCCATAACCGTGCTCGCCCACATCTTAGCAGGGGAGGCGGGTGCTTCACCCTGCCGACTGCTGCTTGCGTTTGCGGCGGATGGCGTTGGCGCGGGACAGGAGGCGGTCGGATTCTTGGTCGCGGTGGAGCTTGCGCATGACGGCGGCCAGATTGCCTAAGAGGACGGGGATTTCCTTGTCTTCGGGGCCGCGCGCGTCCTCGATGATCTTGAGGACACGCTGGTAGAGAGGGACGGCTTCTTCGAACTTGCCCTGGGCGTAGTGGAGAACGGCCAGGTTGTTCATGGTGCGTCCCAGGTCGAAATGGTCGGGTCCCTGGATTTCCATGCGGCAGCGGATGGCTTCTTTGTAGAACTCCTCGGATTGGACATAGTCGCTGGCGTTCTCGTAATAGTCGGCCAGATGCTCGACGCTTTCTACGTAGCGCAGGTCGTCCTTGCCGAAGGACTGGGCCAGCTTGTGGGCGGCTCGCAACTCAGCTTCCACCTTGCGGCGGTCGCGACGGGCTTCGGCTTTGTCGGCTCGGCGCAGATAGCGGCGCCAGAGGGACTCCCGTCCCAGGTCGGAGGCAGGGGAGAGGAAGCGCAGGAACCAGCCTGCGAGGCGGCGGATGGGGCTGGGGTTGTTCATCGTAGGTCTCTCATGTCCGCCTTCTTGCGGGCGACGATCAGGAGCATTCCGTAGCGGGCGCTCAGGCGCTCGGCCCAGTTTAAACAGAAGACGCTCCATTTCAGCAAGTAGTAGGGCAGGCGCGAGGAGAAGCGGTGAAGGCTCCACTCCAGCAGGCTGTGCTTGATGTGGTGAATGTTGACGGGAGAGGACTGAAAGCGCTGCTCCACCAGGGTGAAGCCGGCGTCCTCCACCAGCTTGCTGAGGACGTGGGGCGAGTAGTGGAAGAGATGGCGGGGAACATCCAGCCCCATCCAGTGACGAGCGAAGAGGCGGGCCTGCAGGCTGTCCAGGTTGGGGACGGCCAGCAGCAGGAATCCGCCCGGCTTGAGCAGCGCGTTAAGGCGCTGCAGGGCCTGAGGCGGACGGGGCAGATGTTCCAGCACGTGCCAGAGGGTGACGGCGTCGAAGGAGGACTCGGGCAGCGACTCCTGCCCCAGCCTCCCGGCGGTCAGTTGCAGGCCGGGCATCTCCCGCGAGACCAGGCCCACCGTCTCCTCCAGAAACTCCAGTCCGCAGCGCTGCCACCTCTGCGGATCAAGCGCCCACAGAAATTTGCCGTCGGCGCAGCCCACGTCGAGGATGCGTCCTCTCTGCAGGTGGCGCTCCAGGTGACGCACCTTGTCGGTTTCATTGCGCCAGGAGCGCGACTTCTGCAATTTCCCCCTTCGGAACTCCAGCATCGTCTTCTCGGTGTCGCCCAGGTAAGCGGAAGGATAGGCCTGGCGGATCTGTTCGGGCGTGGGCTGGGGATGGGTCCAGCCGATGCCGCATTGCCGGCAGCGGCGCACCTCCCAGCGGGGGCGCGGACGCTGAGGCGATTGGCGGTCAGGGGCCTTGCACAGGCTCAGGCTTTCCCCCGACCCGCACAGGGGGCAGCGGGGCTGAGGCAAATTACTGGTTCCAGAAGTCGTCGCCCGACGCAGGCGCGGCTTGCTCGGCCCGCTGCTTGAGCCAGGCTTCGAACTCTTCTTCGCTCTCCACGGTCAGGAAGCCGCGCATGCGGTAATGGCCCAGTCCGCACAGTTGGGCGCAGGCGATCTCGTAAGTGAAACCGTCTTTCCCCGTGCGCTGGGCCATTTCGGCGTTGGTCACGGTGGGGACGAACCAGACCGGAATGCTGAGCCCCGGAATGGCGTCCTGCTTGACGCGATGGTGAGGCAGGTTGAAGCTGTGGATCACGTCTTTGCTGGAAAGGTAGATGAGAGCCGGCTTGTCGACGGGCAGATGGAGCTGATTAAGAGTCGTGATGTCGTCCTTGGCATAGGGATCGCTGGTGTCCAGCCCCAGTGGGTTGGTTTCCACGTCGATGAGGTTGATGTCGGTGCGTCCGAAGACGCCGTCCGCTCCCGGGTAGTGGACGTTCCAGGCGAACTGCTCACCAACGACGCGGGCCACCACGGCCTCTTCCTCGGAGGGGAACTCGTTGACCCGCTCGGCCCACAGTGGCATGGAGAACCCGATCAGCAGAACGGCCTCGGCGATGGCTACCGCGGCTTCCACGTAGCTGGAAGCCTTGCCCTTGACTCCGGTGGCGTCGGCAGTCGGCTGCCTGGAGGCGCGGAAACGGTAGAGGACGTAGAGGAAATAGAATCCCCATCCTACGAAGAGCAGCAGCATGAGGATGTGCACCAGCCCCATCATGTAGTCGATTTGTCCGGCGTGAGCCGAAGCCTGTTCAGGTAGTCCCAGAAACCGTTCCATGTTCTACGATCCCTCCTCGCAGCGCTTCTTGGCCAGCGCCTTGCGGCGCAGCACGAAGAACCCTCCGGCCATACCCACGATGAGGACATAGGTGGTGGCCAGCATAAAGAGAACCGACATGTTCATGCCGTCGATGATGGGCGACTCGGCCTTGCCGTAACAGACCTCGCAGGCCCAGGCGTCCGAGGCCCAAAACTGCAGCAGCAGGCACAAGGCCAAGCCTCTTGCAAGTACTTTGGCGATTCTTCTCATAGCGTGCTCACGTGCTTGAGTTTTCTCAAAAACCACAGGCCATAGCCCACCAGTCCCGCTCCCATGGCCAGCGAGAGGACTGCCAGAGCCGTGTACCCGCCACCGTCCTGTTGCAGCGCCCACAGCCCCACGACGAAGGCCATGGCCGAGGACAGAACGATGAATACGATGTGAAATCCTTTTAACGACATAAGTCCATTTTAGACGACGGCTCAAGTCTGCACTTGATCAAGCTTCGAAAAGAAGGGCAGCAGCAGCAGCCCGACAAAGAAAACCGCCGTCAGGATGAGCGTCCAATAGATCATCTTGCGCTCGTCGATCAGGTGCATGAAGTAGCAGGCCACCAGCGATCCCTTGATGATGGCGATGAAGAGCGCGATGACGATGGAAACCGACATCGGCACCACGTGATGCAGGTAAGAAGCGGCCACCGTGATGACCGTCAGCGCCAGCAGGGCGCCGAAGACGAACAAGTAGACGCGGACGTGTTTTCTGATTTCCTCTTCACTCATCTCATGGGCCATGAAGAACTCCCTCCTAGAGCAGATAGAGAACGGGGAACAAGAAGATCCAAATGAGGTCGACCAGGTGCCAGAAGAGCCCGGCAGCCTCCACCCGGTTGGTGAACATCTCGGGATCGGTTTTCCACAGCTTGGCCCCCGGTCCCCAAAGGTAGGCGTTGACCACGCTTCCTCCCACCACGTGAAGGGCGTGCAGCCCGGTCATGGTGAAGTAGATGGCCAGGAAGGTGCTTGAACTGGGCAGCAAAGGCGGATCGTGGGCGAACTTGGAATTGTATTCGACGGCCTTGATGACCATGAAGATGACGCCGCAGAGGATGGTCAGGCCCATGTAGAGCTTGTATTTGCCCAGGTCCTTGCGCTTGAGCGAAGCCCAGGCCATGACCATGGTCACCGAGGAGGTGATGAGCACCACCGTGTTGACGAAGGCCAGAGGCACGTTGAGTATCGACGCTCCTTCCGGCCAGGTCCCCGGCGCCGCGCCCACGCGCAGAAGGATGTAGGAGGCGAAGAAGGACCCGAAGAGCATCACTTCAGAGGCCAGAAAGAGCCAGATGCCGATCTTGACGTTGTTGAGTCCGGTATCGGGCCGGACGTCGACCGTGTAGGGAATCTCGCTGCTCATTCTCCACCTCCCTTGGACTTGTACTGGGGAATGTAGCCGTCGTCGCCCGATCCGGGGACGTTGTACTCATAGGGCCCGCGGTAGACCTCAGGCACGGTCTCGAAGTTGCCGTGAGGCGGCGGCGAGGGAGCCAGCCATTCCAAGGTGGTGGCTTGCCAGGGGTTGCGTCCCACCTTGGCGCCTTTCCAGATGCTCCAGAAGAAGTTGAAAATAAAGGGGATCTGGACAAGTCCCAGTCCCCAGGCCGAGTAAGACATGACCTGGTTGAGGTAGAGCGTGTCCTGGGCGAAGTCGTAAATGGCGCCGCCGTCGTAAAGACGCCTGGAAACGCCCGCCATCCCCTGGATGAGCATGGGGAAGAAGATTCCGTTCATGAAGATCAGCGAGGGCCAAAAGTGAAGCTTGCCCAAGAACTCGTTCATGCGGCGTCCGGTGGCTTTGGGGAACCAGTAGTAGACCCCCGCCATGAGGGCGAAGATGGTGCCGGGCGCCACCACATAGTGGAAGTGCCCGATGACGTAGTAGGTATCGTGCAGCGGAATGTCGGTCGCCGTCAGTCCCAAAGGCAGTCCGGTCAGTCCGCCGATGCCGAACATGGGCAAGAAGGCCAGGGCGAAGAGCATGGGGGTGTTGAAGCGGATCGACGCCCCCCACAGCGATAAGAGCAGGGCCGTCAAAATGATCACCGAGGGGATAGAGATGATCATGGTCGTGGTCTGGAAGAAGGCGGCCATGGCCGTTCCCATCCCAGTGATGAACATGTGGTGGGCCCACACGATGAAGCTCATGAATCCCAGGAAGACGAGCGCGTAGACCAGCGACTTGTAGCCCCACAGGGGCTTGCGCGTGTTGTTGGCGATGATCTCGGACACGATTCCCATGGCCGGAAGAATGAGGACGTAAACCTCGGGGTGGGCCAGGAACCAGAACAGATGCTGCCACAGAATGGGGCTGCCGCCGCCGCTCAGCTCCAGCACCTGTCCGCTCACCACCAGGCCCGAAGGCATGAAGAAGCTGGTATCGGCCAGACGGTCCATCAACTGCAGGATGGCGGCCCCTTCCAGCGGCGGGAAAGCCAGCAGCAGCAGGAAGGCCGTAACGAATTGGGCCCAGACGAAGAAAGGCAGACGCATGAAGCTGAGCCCGGGAGCCCGCAGTTGAATGATGGTGGTGATGAAGTTGATGGCTCCGAAGAGCGAAGAGGTGATGAGGAAGACCATTCCCAGCAGCCAGAAGGTCTGTCCGATGGTGGCGATGACCGAGAGCGGCGGATAGGCCGTCCAGCCCGAGTTGGCGGCTCCTCCGGGAAGGAAGAAGCTGGCCAGCATGACCACGCCGCCGATCCAGTAGACGTGGTAGCTGAACATGTTGAGGCGGGGGAAGGCCATGTCGGGGGCCCCGATCTGCAGGGGCACCACGAAATTGCCGAATCCGCCGACCGCCAGCGGGACGACGCCCAGGAAGACCATGATGGTGCCATGCATGGCCCCCAACTCGTTGTAGAAGTCGGGCAGCATGACCCCGCCCGGCATCCCGTCTCCCAGCAGGGCTCCCAGAAAGGGCAGCGGCTGCTCGGGAAAGGCCAGCTGCCAGCGCATGATCATCATCAGGCAGAAGCCGAAAAACAGGAACAACAAAGCGGTGATGGAGTACTGGATTCCGATGACCTTGTGATCGACCGAGAAGACGTACTTGCGCCAAAAGCCCAGTTCGTGATGCTCATGGTGCCCATGCTCTTCCGGGTGGTCGAATTCCTCGGGATGGTCGGTCCTGGTATGGTCGTGGTTGCCCCCCATAGGCAAAGATCCCCCCTTGACGGTTGCGTTTTAGTCCCGCTCGCCGTCGAACCGGCGCGCGACGGGACGCAGTATAGCAGCAGCGCCGCACCTTTCCAACAGGCTGTCCCAAAAATAGGGGATTCTTGACCCTGTAGGGGCTGCGGGATACAATCCGATGCACTTGCCGACCCACGTAAGAAGCGGGGGCGTTGCGGGGAGTTCCCGATTCGGGATCGCAATGAAGAGCGATTCGGCGTCCCCTGCGGGCGATAATTGGATTTTGAATGGAGGGATTGATTTCATGAGCAGATTGAGAGGATTACTGGCCTTGATGATGATGCTGACGTTGGTGGTTTTCGCCGCCGCCTGCGGAGGCGGGGGCGGAGGCGGCGAAGAAGGCGACTCGGCCGGCGGAGGCGGGGACGAGGCCTCCGGCACGGCCCAGACCGCGCCCAGCGGCACTGCCAAGATTTCGGGGACCGTCGTGTTCGAGGGCACCGCGCCCACGCCGCGTCCTCTGAGCATGGAAGCCGACCCCAAGTGCCAAGAGATGCACGAGACCCCGCCCATGAACGAAATGCTGATGCTGGGCGAAGGAAAGACTTTGGCCAATGCCATCGTGCGCGTGACCGGCGGACTTCCCGAGGGCAGCCACGCCACTCCTTCCGATCCCGTCATCATCGACCAGAAGGGATGCAAGTACGTGCCCCGCGTAGTGGGCCTGATGGCCAACCAGACGCTGCGCTTCCATAATTCGGACGGCATCCTGCACAACGTGCACGCTTTGCCCAACGTCAACCGCGAGTTCAACGTGCCCATGCCGGCCTCGGTCACCGAAACGGACAAGACCTTCTCCAGGCCTGAAGCCCCCTTCGAGGTCAAATGCGATGTCCACCCCTGGATGAAGGCCTGGGTCCAGGTCTTCGAACATCCCTACTTCGCCGTCACCGGAGCCGACGGGAGCTATGAGATCGCAGGACTTCCCGCCGGAACCTACACGGTGGAACTGTGGCACGAGGTGTTCGGAACGCAAAGCCAGGAAGTGACCGTTACCGACGGCGGAACGGCCACCGCCGACTTCACCACCAAACCGCCCCAGCGGTAGGGTCGGCAGAGAACAATCAGGCTGGGAAAAAGGAGCGCCGCCTACGGCAATCGCCGGGCGGCGCTTTTTCTGTCGGCCCCCTTCGCCACGGCTATGGAGGGCAGGCAGGCACCTGGTTAGATGGCTTTTAAGACCCGGGCGGGCAGAGTCAGGACAGCCCACAGGAAGTCGAAGACGGCTCCCACGGCGATTCCCAGCAATCGAAATGGCAGCAACACAAGCCATACGAAGGGGTAGAGAATCAGGGCCAGAATGGCAACCGGCCAGCACAATACGAAGAGCAGGCACCAAAGCAAAAACTTCAACATCGTCTTCTTTTCACCTCCGTAGGATCTCTACGCAATGGGGACGCCGATTGTTCAGGCCCGAGGGTCGGTTATTCGGGGTCTTCAGTGGTGCTGTCTGTCCAAATGGCGCCGTCGGTCCAGATGGCGCCGTCGGTCCAAATCGCCCCATCGGTCCATATCGCTCCGTCGGTCCAGATGGCGCCGCTTGCGGCGGGGGTCTGTGACGGGGTGAGGAGCAGGGCCGAGACGGGCAGTCCGTTCAGCGATTCGGCCAGCCTCAAGGCCGAAGGGAGATGGGGGAGTCCGCTGCCTTGCTCGAGCAGATGGGGACGCGCCAGGCGGCGGGAGGAGAGCGTCAGGATGCGCTTGAGCATGGAGGGCTGCATCTCGGGAGCCGCCTGCAAGAGCAGCGCGGCGGCGCCCGCCACGTAAGGCACCGCCATGCTGGCGCCGCTGAGTTCGAGAGTGCGGGGATCCTGCCCGCTGCGCCAACGCTGACGCTGCAGGCTGCTGCCCGGCGCCGCCAGCGAAGGGATGCGGTTTCCGGGAGCGGTCAGGTCGGGTTTGAGTCCGCCGTCCCAGAGGGCCGGTCCGCGAGAGCCATAGGTGGTGGCCAGGTCGTCATCGATGTGAGCCGAACCGCGGGTGTTGAGAGGCGAAACCGTGATGAGGTCGGGATGGTGCGCGGGAGAAGCGATCAGTCCCCACAGGCGGTCGCCACGCGGCGTGCGTCCGAAGTTGCCCGCCGAGGCCACCGTCACGATTCCCGCTGCTGCCATGCGGGCGGCGGCCCGGGCCAGGGGATCGGTGTGCGGCGACTGCAGGGGAAGGTGACCCAGGGAAAGGTTGGCCACCCGAATGTTGAAGCGGCGGCGGTTGTCGATCACCCATTCGATGGCTGCGATGAGGCCGCTGGCCCGTCCGCGTCCAGCGGCGTCGATCACCCGCACGTCGATGAGGTGAATGCCCGGGGCTATGCCCCGAACGTCGGCGCTCAAGCCCGAAGCGGCCAGGATTCCGGCCACGTGGGTGCCATGGCCGTAAGGGTCGAATCCGGCGCGCCGCCAGCCGGATTGCTGCCCCGCCCCATCGCTGAAGTCGACGCGATGCACCACCTTGCCCTCCAGATCAGGAAGGTCGGCGATGCCGGAGTCGAAGACCGCCACTCCCACGCCGGCTCCGTCGCGTCCTTGGGAGGCCAGGCCGGCTGCGCCCAGGGATTGGAGGAAGGGCTCCGACAGGCTGGCCGGAGAAGGCGGCGCCAAGCGGGACGCTGAGCTGAAAGTCCGCAGCGGCGCGTCGTAGGAGATCCGCACCACCTCGGGGTGACGGTCCCACAGGCGCAATTCCTCAAGGCTGAGCCTGGCGCTGAGAGAGCTTGAGCGGCCGATCATGCGAGCCGAGCGCGAGCGGGGCAGGCGGTTCCAAGCCTGCCGCCCGCGCACTTCGACGATTACAGGGAGTCGGGCGGTCGCGCCGCCTGCCTCCAGCTTGCGCTGGAGAAAGGGCGAGAGCTTGCTTTGGGGAGGACCCGAAGCCTGGCCGTTGGCCGTCATCAGGACGCATCTGGCCCAGAGCAAAGAACCCGCCACAATCACGCAGAAAAGAAGAAAGCGCGAAACGAATCGGGGGAAATCGGATGGAACGTACATGTCTTGACCTCCAATGCGGTTGTTAGTGGCAGCCTGTCGGCGGCCGCACTGGAGAGACTAGACTGCAGAGAATGCGCTAAGAACCCCCCGGGAGGGGCGAATCTGAAGCCGGGAGCCTACCGCTGGTTCGAGATCAAGACCCGAGGGTCACTTGAAGCGCATCAGTCGACACGAACAGCCGGCAAAGATCCCCAAGCCAGCACCCATCCCCAGGGGCCGCGGGCGCTCTAGAAGATCATGGCCATTCCTTTGCTGGTAGCTTATTGAATGCCCATCTTCTTCTTCAAATCGGCCAGAGAATCGGCGGCTTTAGCGCTGGCCTGAGTCCCCAGGGCGCCTTCGATCTCATCGTCCACGCTGGTTTCCTGTCCGGCGATTTCGCCGTAAGCCTCGGCCAAGGTTTCTTCTTCCTGAACCTTGGCCTTCATCTTTTCCAGCATGGCGATGGTCCCTGAGGAATCGATGGAAGACATCTGCTGGTTGATCTTGCGCATCGACTCGGCCGTCTTGGCCCGGGCTTTGAGTGTCGTCAGCTCGTTTTCGTAGCGGGCGATGGAGCGCTTCAGCTTCTCGATTTTGGCCTGCAGTTGGTCGGCCATCTTCTGCTGGGTCTCGTGCTCGCCCATTTGTTGCTTGGACCTCATGTCGCTCTCCTCTTTCTTGGTGAGAGCTTCCTGGGCCAGCGATTCGGCCCGCTCGGCTTCCAGCTCGCCGGACTGCATCTTCTTGAGCAGCATCATGGCCTTGCGCTCGTAGTCGGCGGCACGCTTTTTGGCGTCCTCCGATTCCTTCTTGAGGCGGATGGCCAATGATTTCACCTGGGCCAGGCTGGCCAATGCATCGCGCAAGTCGTCCTTGAGGTCGCGCAACCCTTGTTCGGTCATCTTGATGGGATCCTCCAGTTGGTCCACCACCGAATGGGCTTCCGATTGGGCCACTCTGAAGATTCTTCGAAAGATGCTCATGTTGGTCTCCTAATGATCCTGGCTGGGGCTGACAGCTTAGTTCGATTTGGCGTAACGCAAGAGTTCGTCGGCATGCTCGGCCATGGCCAGCGAAAGAGCGCTGATGGAAGCCTCCAGCTCGTTGTGGTCCAAATTCTCCAACTGCAAGGTGTCGCGAAAGTAAACCCTCTTGCCGTCATCATCGAGCACGAAGGCTCCGTGCACCAAGGTGCTGTTCATTTTGAGAAGGCGCTCGAAAAGATCGCCCGGCTGGGACGGCACCGGCATGATGAACTGCTCCAAGATGACGATGGGGGGTTCGCAGTCGAGAATCAGGTTGTGGATGCCGTTGTCGTCGTCCCGCACCACGATGACTTCTTCGTTTTCGTCCTCGTGGACGACATCCAGGTCCATATCGAGCACGTAATTTCTTACCAAGTCCATGTTGTCGGACATCGAATCTCGCCTCCATGTTCAGTTGACACTGCCTAGTACGCAGCCTTGTCTGACATATTCAAAGCCTCGTTCGAAAAGGGACCTGGAACTCAATAGAGGTCCCAATCGCCCCCCTGATAGTAGCGTTGCAAGCGTAAGGACATCTGGCGGTTGACCTCGATTGCCTCCAGGTCGCGGAAGGTGTCCTTGCCGAAATAGAGTAGCGTGTGGAGGGCGTCGCGGTCGAGGTAGCGCGTGGACAAGTCCTGGAAATCCAGCTCCAGCAAGCGCTCCCTCACCTGCTCGCTGCTCAGCGGCGGTCCCTTGATTCCCACTACCCAGCCCCACTCTCCCATGGTGGGGACGTGGTTGTGCATGGCGGCGGTGGAGAGTCCGGCCTCGCCCATGGTCTTGTAAATGCACAAAAAGGCGCGGCGGGCGAAGAGCGGACTGGTGGCTTGAGTCACCAGAACGCCTCCCTGAGCCAACTGACGCGAGGCCAAGCTGTAGAACTCGAGGCTGTAGAGGCGGGCCAGTTCCACCGACTTGGGGTCGGGCAAATCGACGATGATGACGTCGTAAATCTGCGAGCTTTCGTCGAGAAAAGCGTAGGCGTCCTGGTTGACGACCGTCACCCGCTCATCTTCAAATGCCTCCTGATTGAGTTGCAGCAGAACCGGATGATTGCGGCCCAGCCGTGTCATGGCCGGATCGAGGTCGACCAGGTCCACCGCCTCCACCTCGGGATGCTTGAGGACTTCGCGCAGGGCCAGTCCGTCGCCGCCGCCCAGAATCAACACCTGATGACGGGCGGCAGCGGCTTTCATGGCCGGATGCACCAGAGGTTCGTGGTATCGCTCTTCGTCATAGCTGCTGAACTGCTCGGCTCCATTGAGATAGAGCCAGTGGTGGTTCTTCCAGCGGGTGATGACGATCTTCTGGTAGGGCGTTTGCTCCTGGTAGACGACCAGGTCGCGGTATCGGCTCTGTTCCGCGTAGAGGACGATGGGCCGGGCCAGCAAGAGCAAGGCGGCCAGCAACAGGGTAAGGGCGGCGAAAGCGAGGGTGAAAAAGCGGGGGCGGGCCAGTTGGGAGCGGAACTGCCAGAAGAGCGCCGCCGCCACGGCGAAGTTGACCGTCCCCAGCAGTATGGGCGTGTAGGTCAGTCCCAGGTAAGGCAGGGCCAGGAAGGCGAAGAGGAGTCCGCCCAGGAGGGCGCCGTAGTAGTCCTTCTCCATAACCGAGGAGATGTTGATGCGCAATTCCTCGTAGTAGTCGTTGAGGCGGGTAGCCAGCGGCATTTCCAGTCCGATGAGGAGTCCGATGGCGAAGGCCAGCGGGTAGACCACCATGCTGACGGGCTCGATCCACACGGCCAAGGTGTAGGTGAGCAGGGCGGCCGAGGCGCAGAGCAGCGAGAGCAGCAGTTCCACGGCCACGAAGGCGTCCAGCAGGCGGCGGCGGAAGCGGCGGCTGAGGCGGCTTCCCACCCCCATGGCGAAGAGCATGAGGGAGACGGTGAGCGTCCACTGGCGTACCGAGTCGCCCATCAGGTAGCTGGCCAGGGTAGCCATCACGTACTCGGCCACGATGCCCGCCAGTCCGGTGGCGAAAATGCAGGCTTTCAGCAGTTGGTTTCGCGCGGCCATTGACGTAGAGGACTTACACGATCCAGCCGATCAGAAAAGAGGCGGCGATGTAGGAAAAGGCTTCGATGATGCCCGCTCCCAGGTTGGGATGTTCCTGATTGACCAGCTCGTCGGTGAGGCTGGCCCCCGGCAGCAGCACTTTGTCGGTCACCCAGCGCACCACGGGCAGCAGGATGAAGCCGAAGAGGACGAATTGGCCCAACACCGTCAGATTCTCGGTCCAGGAGTAGAAGTCGCCGTAGATTCCGGCCCCCACGATGTTGCCGAGGGCGACCAGCACTCCGGCGAAGGCCACGCCCACGGCCACGTTGTCTTTCTCGATTTCGTCGTGCAGCGAGTAGGGGGTGATCCAGTCGTAGATGCGGGCTCCCACGATGAGCACGGCTTGGGCGATGATCCAGAAAGCCAGCGCGGTGCCGATGCCGCCGCCCTGCCCTGAAATGGCCCCTGCCACGATGAGTCCCACGGCGACGTGGTTGCCCGCCTCCACCGCGCCCATGCCGGCGTTCCGGTCTTGAATGATCTCCTTCTCGTTGGAAAAGCTGGAGAGAAGGATGCGGTCGTTGACCCAGATGGAGAAGTTGAGGAGGACGATGGAGAGCAGGCCGTAGACGAAAATGTCGATGAGGTCATTGACCAGTCCGCTGGAGGGCCCGAAGAGGACGCCTCCCAGCGCTATGACGAGTCCGAAGTAGTACCCGGAGACGGCCAGCGCCAGAGCTACGTTGTCTTTCTCCAGCAGTTCGTGGCGCAGTGAGAAGCTGCGGTGCAGGATCTTGTCGAAGACGAAGCGTCCGATGAGAAAGAGGATGAGGACCGAAACGAGGTAGACGAGTCCGCTCAGGACTTGATCGAGGGTCATGGCGAGCTTCCTTTCCGGCTCTTTGCCGCTACTTGCCGGAGCTGAATCCGCGGGACCGGGCTCCGCTGCTGCGGCTGCGTCCTGCGCGGGAACGGACTTTCTGGCCGAAGCTGGCTTTTCGGGCCGCCTCGCGGGCCTGACGCCGCTGAAAGAAGTTGGGGCGCATCTTCCGGGTGTGAGTGCCGCTGGTGCCGTAGGTCCCGTTGCCGAAGTAGGGACGGCTGTTCTGGCGGGCGGTGCGGTAGCTGTCCCATTCGCCGCGGCCGATGTTTCGGTCGCCCCAGTTGAAGATGGCCCTTGCCACGGCGTACTTGCCGGCGAATTCCCAGAAGGTGTTGCCGCGGCTGTCGGTCCGCCATCTTCCATAGCGGCGGTCGCCTAAGTACTGAAATCCGGCCGGATAGCAGTCCTGAGACACGTCGCCCTGCCCGCCCTTGGAGCGCAGCGCCATGCCCAGGCAATCTTCATAGCGGCGGAAGGTGCTCTTGTCGACCCGCTCCCAGTCGGTCTCGCGGCTGCGCAGTTGCCCGTCCTCTCCGGGCTCCTGCCACACCAACTTGTACTTGTGGTAGTAGTCGGTGAAGAAGTTGCCTTCCCGGTCCATGTCTTCCAGGACGATGGAGTATCGCGGGTATTCCCTGAGCTGGTCCTGAAGACCGTCGAGAGGGTCGCGCCGGCAGGAGGAGGTGGCCAGCGAAACCAGGATGATCAGGATTGCCGGAATGGTTCGTTTGCTCATAAGACAGCGCCTCTGCTTCTTCGCATTCGCACCCGGATCAGCCGGGCAGGACGTTGGTGAATTGGTACTCTTCCACCGGATGTCCCTCGGAGGCCTCGAAATCGGTTTCGCCCCACTGCTCGATGGTCAGGTAGTGCTTCTCGCTCTCGTCGGCAAAAGACCAGTAGACGAATCCCTCTCCAGAGCCTTGTTCGTTCTTGAAGAAATATCCCGCGCCCGACTCTTCCAGGTAATAGGTGCGGCCCTTGCAGGTGATGCACTCGGGCGGGTCGTCCTGCTCGATGATGGTTTTGCGGACGTCGCCGTCGATGGCCGCCAGGGGGATCTTGCGCGACAGCGACCAGTAGGCTTCGTCGTCGACTTCGCGTTCCAGAAACCAGGTCTCGTCGCCGTCCTGCAGCTCCCACTCCAGAGTGGTGTCACCGTCGAAGTCGTAGCGGTGGCGGGCCGTCACCTTCCAACTGCGCATGTCGTAGTCGACGATGTAGCCGGGCTGCATCTTTTCGAGGCTCAGATCATGAAGGGGATCGAGGCCCTCGGGCTCTTTCTTCTTTTTCAGGAAATCGAAAAGTCCCATAACTCGGCAGCGCTTTTCAGTCTATCGCAAGCACCTGGTCTACGCGAACGACTACGCAAGGGGCCGCCGATTATTCAAGACGAGATTTTGTTGTATATTCACCGTCATGAGCACGCCTTCACCCCGCATGAGCTCCCAGGAACATCAGCAGGTCATGACTTTGCTGCAGGAAACTCGGCAGGACTTCCTCAAAGCCTTGCAGCAGGTGGCTGAGGAAGACTGGAACCGCTGTCCCCGGGAAGGTTCCTGGACGCCGGCCCAATTGGCCCAGCATGTGGTGTTGGCCGAGACTGCGGTATTGGAGGGGTTGCTGAGATCTTTGCAGAGGGAGGCCGATCCGCAGTGGCAGGAGACCCTGGGCAAGGAAGAGCTGATCATCCGCCTGCTGCCGGCCCGCCGCCGCAAGGCTGAAGCGCCTCCCCACGTGCGCCCCCGCGAGGAAGGCTTGCAGCGCCAGGAGGCTGTCCGCCTCTTCGAAGAAGTCCGAGCCCGCACCCTGGCCCTGGCCCAGGAGACGGAGCGTCCTTTCAAGCAGCACACCCGCGTCCACCCCTTGCCCGCCATCGGCAAGCTCAACGGCCACCAGTGGCTGCTCTTCAACGCCCAACACCTGCGCCGCCACATCCTGCAACTGGAAGAGATGCTCAGCCTTTTGGCAGCTCAGCCGTAGCGAGCGACCTCATACAAGGATGCGCCTGCCACCCGGCCCGGACACCGCCCGGCGGCCTATCCATCTGGCCGCGTTGAAGCGTTGCCAGGCTCGCACGGATGTGCCTGCTTCAGTTGCAGTCTCCTATGCTACTCGCCTGGTGGGAGGCGCATCCTTGCGGCGATGGAGGTAATGTTCATCTGGGACGAGCTGGCGCAGGCCTTCGAGGGCGGTCAAAAGAACAATCTCCCAGCCTCCAGTCCTCAACGCTTTGGATGCGCCTCCCACCTGGCCGGGGACGGCCCGGCGACCTGCCCCATCTGGGCGTGTTGGGACACTGCCTGGATCGCCGCAAGGATGCGCCTCCCACCCGACCTGGGGACGGTTCGGCGGCCTGACCTGGTTCTTGGACATTGGAAGTTGCGCAGCCTAGAGATGCTGTTTGATGGCTTCGGCTACCTTCTTGCCTACGAAGGGGGTGAGTTCTTCTACGCTGGCGCGGCGGATGCGGGCCAGGGAACCGAAGTTTTGCAGCAGGCGCTTGCGTCGCTTGGCGCCTACCCCGGGGACCGAGTCGAGTGCTGAAGCGAAGTCGCGCATGGAACGGCGCTTGCGGTGAAAAGTAACCGCGAATCGATGGGCCTCGTCGCGGATCTCCTGAACCAGATGCAGGACCGGCGAAGTGTGGTCGAGCACTACCGGCTCGGCCTGACCCTGTACGAAGAGATGCTCTTCTTTCTTGGCGATGCTGGCTAGAGGAAGGTCCTCGATGCCCAGCTCGGCCAGCGCCTGATAAGCCGAGTGCAACTGGCCTTTGCCGCCGTCGATGAGGATCAGGTCGGGCAAGGACGCCTCCTCGTCCTGAAGCCTCTTGTAGCGGCGGCGCACCACTTCGAACATGGCCCTGAAATCGTCGGCCTGCCCCTTGACGCTGCGGATCTTGAACTTGCGGTAGTCTTTGCGCTGCATGATGCCGTCGCGGCAAACCACCAGCGAGGCTACGTTCTCGGTGCCGTGGATGGTGGAAATGTCGAAGCCCTCGATGTGCTGGGGCAGACGGGGCAGGCTGAGGGCCTCCTGCAGATATTCGAGCACTTCGAGCTTGCGCGACTTGAGGATGCGGAAGCGGGTCTCGAAGGCGATCTTGGCGTTGCGTTCCACCAGCAGCAGCAAATCGTGCTTCTCGCCCTTTTTGGGAACCACGATGCGCACCTTGCTGCGGTTGCCCTTTTCCTGGTGCTTGGCGGTCAGCCATTGCAGCATCAAGGCCTGGTCTTCGATCTTGACGGGCAGGTGAATCTCGCGGGGGACGAATCCGGCGTTGTAGTAGTACTGCTGCAAGGCGTCGCGCAGGAACTCGGTGGGCTTGAAGAACTGGAGGTCCTCCCAGAAGAACTCGCGCTTGCCCACGATCTTGCCCCCGCGCAGGGTGAACAACTGCAAGGCGCAGCGGGGACCCTCGCGGTAATAGGCGAAGACGTCCACGTCGTCGACTCCCGACAGCACCATCTTCTGGCGCTGTCCCAGGTCGCGGATCATCTTGAGGCGGTCGCGGTAGAAGGCGGCGGCTTCGAAGTGCTGCTTGTCGGCGGCCTCCATCATGCGCTTTTCGATCTTCGCTTCCAGCTCTTCAGTCTTGCCGTCGAGAAAGAGGATGACGTCGCGCACCGCTTGCAGGTATTCCTCTTTGCCGCACAGTCCTGAAACGCAGGGTCCCAGGCAGCGCTTGATGTGGTATTCCAGGCAGGGACGGTCGAGGTTGCCGTCGATATCGATGGAGCAGGTGCGCAACAGAAAGTGGCGGTTGATGATCTTGACGGTATTGCGGGCCAGCGAGGCCGGCAGGTAGGGACCGAAATAGCGGCCTCCGTCTTTCTTGATGCGCCGCGTCAGCAGCACCCGCGGAAACTCTTCGTTGGTGGTCAGCTTGATGTGCAGGAAGGCCTTGTCGTCCTTGAGACGGACGTTGAAGGCGGGCTGGCGCTTCTTGACCAACTGGCTCTCCAGCAGCAGCGCCTCGACCTCGGAGTCGGTTTCCACGTAGTCGAGATCGGCGACATGAGACTTGAGCACCTCGGTCTTGTGATCAATCGCCCGCGCCGCCTGGAAGTAGGCCCGCACCCGGTTGCGCAGCACCTTGGCCTTGCCGATGTAGATGACCTTCCCCTTGGCGTCCTTGAGCAGATACACTCCGGGCGTCTCGGGAAGATTCTCCAACTTGGCCCGCAGCGCCTCGTCCGACATGCCCCCATTATATCGTCGGCCTTCTGCCGGTCCCGCTTCCACCCGTGTCAGAGGAGCTTGGCATTCCATATCAAACCTTGATCAATTCATATCTGCGTGACTGCTCGACCAAGAAGCGGCGTCTCTCTATGAGGTGGAAGCCCGCACAAGGGACCTCCGATCCACGTAGAAGTCCATCGCTTTTCCAATAGCCATCCACGAAAAACCGTTATACTTATAGGCAGCCGTGGCACGAGTACTCAAATCAGGTCTGTGGATAGTCCTCTTCATGCTGGTTGCCGCGCCGGCTTTGGCGCAGGATTCTAAGACGCTGGCGTTTTCGATCAAGCCTGATGCGGAGAAGAGAGCTCTCTTCGGTACCGTTGCGCGTCAAGACGGCTTGTGGAAAGTCCACAGCATCGGCCTGACCGTCCATTCAGTGATGTAGTTGGAGACCTGTCGTTTAGGTTTCAAGACCCGAGGGGAGTTCTGTCGAGGTGGAAGGACGAGCATGGGTGCTGGATCTCCGATTGCCATGTTTCCGACTGCCGAGAATTGTGGCCGCCCTTTCGCTGGTTTCGATCCTCTGCCCAGCCTGTTCAGAATCCCGTCCGGCTGATTCGCACGAGCCTGCTGATGCGGCCTCGATTTCCACGGCCCGGGCTCGTTACAAGGAGTTCTTCGATGCCCACCGGCAAGAGAGCCCGATCGGGATCCTGCCTCGGGTTGCTCTCTACGGCGGCCCAGATACATTCGGCTTGCTCACGAGACTGGCGGTGGTTGATCACAGAATCATCGCCATCGTGCAAAACGATTCTAAGCGGATGGGCATTAGGAATGCCTGTGCCCAAACAGGCACCTGCAAAGCCAGCATGGGCGACATCTGTTTTGTCAATGGAGAACAGTTCGACGACCGCAGGTGGATAGGCGCCGCCTCAATCGGTGTCCGAGGAACCGCCGGTCTGGTCCGATAGAACGGCGACAACCCTAGGAATCAAAACTGAAAGAACGCCTAACGACTTGCGTGCGTCATTTTCCAGGAGGCGGTTTTTTTGCAGGCGATGAGGCTATGGGATGAATTGGTCGTCGATGGACGCTCCGCCTTCCGCGCCTTGCGCGCCCGCACCGGGTTGGCGGCCGTATCGGTCTTGATCCTCGCGATCGGTCTCGGTGCCTCGAGTGCGGTCATCCGGTTGATGCGGGGACTCCTGCTCGACCCTCTGCCGGCTGTAGAGCATGAGGCGCTCTTTGCGTTAGGCCGCAACACCCTTTCCCACCCGGACTACCTGGACCTGCGGAGCGCGGCCACGGATATTGCCGATGTTGCCGCCTACGTGAATGTTCGTTTGGGAATGGCGGACAACGACGGCGAGAGGCTCGTAAGAGGAGCGTTGGTTTCTGACAACTACTTCGAGGTCTTGGGCATCAAGCCGCTTCTGGGACGGTTTTTTGACGCCGCTGACGAGAAGAGTCCGGTGGCAGTGATAGCGAACAGTTTACGGCGCAGCCATTTTCCCAGAGAGACGCAGGTAATCGGTTCCGAAATCCGATTGGGAGCCGAGACATTGACCGTTGTCGGCGTGGCGCCTCCCGGCTTTGGGGGAATCGACCTGGAATACCCAACCGCCGTCTGGGTGCCTCTTGGGCTGCAGCCGCTGGTGCAGCCGGGCCAAGCGCGATTCAATCTGTTGAACCGCCGATCAGTACGCTGGCTTGGGGGCATCGCTCGAGCCTCCCAGGGCATTGACCTCAATCGCGCCCAGGAATGGATTGATTCGTGGACAGCCCGCATGGCGGAATCGTTTCCCAGAGGACGCGCCGGCTGGTCGATTGCTCTCACCCCGCTGGCACAAGCAGTGATTTCTCCGCAGCCCCGAGTCACCGTCATTAAACTTCTGCGGGTTGTCGGCATTGTCGCGCTGCTGATTCTGCTCATCACGAGTGTCAACCTCTCTATTCTGTTCCTTCTCGGGCTAGTCTCCCGCAACGAGGAGCTGGCCGTAAGACTGGCTCACGGCGCCAGCCGGGCAAGGATCGCCCGCCAACTGGCCCTGGAAATGTTCCTGCTGGCCGCCGCCGGCGCGGCTGGCGGCTTGCTGGTCGGAGGCTGGTTAGCGCGGCTTGGGCAGAGGCTCGTGTTACCACCCCAGATCGCTCCTCAAGTTCTTTCCCTCGATGGCTGGAGTTTTGCGGCAACACTGGCTGCGGCGGTCATATCCTGTTCGCTGGCTAGCCTTCCGCTCCTGCGGCAGCTTCGCCAGGTTGAAATTTTCCATGTGATTCGCCGTGCATCAGCGGGACTGACCGGCTTGGGGCCGGCTGGCCGCAACCGGTTCGCCCTGATCTCGGGACGGAGCGGTCTAGCTCTCTTGGTGGCCGGCCAAACCGCTTTGAGCCTGCCCTTGCTGCACGGGGTTCTCCTCGTGGGCAGCAGCCTGATGGCGCAAAAACGCATCGACTTGGGCTTTACCGTCAATGGAGTGACACTGGCGAAGGTGACTCCCAGCGTAACGCAACTAGGGCGGAGTGAGGGCCTGCTTCTCTACCAATCGCTGTTGGAAGCACTCAAGGCGGCCTCAGGCGTGGAAGCGGTCGGGCTGGCGGCTCTGGCACCGATAGGCGATAATCGCCTGCTCTGGGAAGTGATCTTATCGCCGGGCGAGGACCCCCAAGAAATCGCCGGCAATGTCGTCTCCCCCGGGTACTTCGCGAGCATGGGCGTGCCGCTGCTGCGCGGTCGCGACTTCGACTTCGAAGTCGACGGCCCGGGGCGGGAGCCGGTCGTTTTGATCAACGAATCTCTGGCCAGTCGGCTGTGGCCCGGCCGGCAGGCCGTAGGGCGCGAACTCGCCTTAATGAGTTTCGACGGCCCCGAGCCGCATCGTGTAATCGGCGTCGTGCGAGACATGCGCCATGGTGACATGCAAGCGGCGCCCGAGCCCTTCCTCTACCGTCCTCTGGCTCAAGACTATCAGTCTCACGTCACTTTGCACGCACGTACCTCCCTGCCCCCGTCCGCACTGACCCAGCTCATCCGAGAATCCCTCCAGCGGCTCAACCCCAGGGTTCCGGTCGACCAGGTACGGACCCTGGCCGACGATGTCGATTCTGCTCTGGCGCGAGCCTATTACCTAACCCTTGGAATGGGACTCCTGGGTGCAGTCGCCGCACTTCTCGCCGCAGTCGGCCTCTACGGAGTCTTGGCCTTCGCCGCCCGGCGGCGAGCACGAGAGATCGGCATCAGAATGAGCCTTGGAGCCCGTCCCGGCACGATCCATGGCCAGGTACTTGCTCGGGGACTCCGCCTGGCCTTGGCCGGGATGGTTCCCGGTACCGTCCTGGCCCTGATTTTCGGTCACTTTCTGTCCGCTCGTCTCTATGGCCTCTCTGCTTTCGAGGGGTATGCCCTGGTCATAGCCGCCTGCCTGCTGACGGCAGTCGCGCTGCTGGCCAGCGAACTGCCCGCCTTCCGGGCAAAGACAGTCGATCCCGCAGAAATCCTACGGCAAACCTGACTGCTCTCAAAGCGCCCTGACCTGCTGGAGCCGACTCCGATTCCGCGGACTGATTGATTTTTGAGCATTGTGTGAGAAGGCAGCATCTAATCGGGTGTAGTTGCTTTCTTTCTGGAGGAAACTCATGAGAAGATTAGGATTATTCGGGTTCTTCGCTCTTTGGGGGTGGCTTGCCGCTTCCTTCCTGTTCGCGGGCGAGGGACAAGCGCCTGACCTCGAAACCACCTATCTGGCCCATTTCGTCAACGCGCCACTCGATGGCGGTGCCACCCAGTCGACCATCCTGGTGCTTTCCAATCCCGGTGAAGAGGCGGCCCAGGCCACCCTCAGCTTCTTTTCCGGCAACGGTGATCCGGTCTCGCTTTTCGTTGACGGGAACGAAGTGGAAATCGTCGAGCGGACCCTGGCGCCCGGGGCTTCGAGCATCGTCTTCACTCAATCGTTGGAGCCGGTGTCAGGCTGGATTCAGGTCGTCTCGCCGGAAACGCTTCGGGCCACCGGCATCCTCAGCGCGTTTGTTCCCGGGCTTAATCGTGAGCCGGGAACTCCCGTCGTGTATAGCCGCATCGAGGCCAGCATCTTCGCCGTCGAGGCCACCTTGCGCGCCAGCGTCCCGGTGGAACGCTCACTGCCCGGCTTTTTGTTCTTTCCCGACTTGAGCACGGCGGTCGCCGTGGTCAATCCGTCGTCCCAAGCGGCCCGGGTGACTCTGACATTGCTGGACGATGAGGCAAGCGAGTTGTTCGAGGTCGAGTTGGTTTTGGAGCCACGCACCCAACAGGCCCGCTTCGTGGAGGAGCTCTTTCCCGACATTCCCCTTGAGCAGGCCAGCTTCGATGCGCCCTTCCGCTTTGCCGGCAGCCTGCGGGTGTCATCCGACACGCCCATCGCCCTGACCGCCCTGCGCACCCAGGGCGGCGTGCAGCTCTCCAGTCCGCCGGTGGGCCAACTCAGGCAAGTTTCGCCCTAGTGAGCTTTCCAAGCGCCCAAGAGGCGACGCAAGTCGACCAGTTGGCCCAGGTGGTAGGCATTGTGGTCGGCCGCCACATGGCGACAATCTATATCAACAGGGGAAGACACGCCACATGCTTGTGCATGCTGTCGTCCTGGAGCCTGGCGGCTGCCGGGGGCTTTTGGTGGAAATGTCCGTGAGGATGCGCCTCCTACGGGTTGCTGCCACCCCACCGCGGTTGCTGAGAGAGGGTGGTGCTGCCGACAAGGCTGATCTTGCCAATATCTTGCCGGCTTGACTCGTGCTGCCCCAGTTAGCCCTTACCTCCATCGCCGCAAGGATGCGCCTCCCACCAGGCCGGGAAGTGGGTAGCTGGTCCTGATGACGCGGGGTGGGCTGGGGGCATTGTGGGGGCCGCAAGGAGGCGCCTCCCACCTGTCTTGCGGGTCCATGGAGCCGAGCTTGATTTCGTACGATTTTGCAATTAAAATGCAAAGTTGCATGGAGCCAGAGCATTACATCGAGCGTGGACTGGAAGCGACGGTGGGGAAGGCTGCCGCGGAGTTTCCGGCGGTGGTGGTGACGGGGCCGCGGCAGAGCGGGAAGACGACGCTGTTGAAGCACCTCTATCCCGAAGCCCGATATGCATCGCTGGAGCGGCCCGATGTGCGCGAGAGTGCGCAGGCCGATCCGGTCGGGTTCTTGGAGCTGCATCCGCCGCCCGTCATTCTTGACGAGATTCAGTTCGCCCCCGATCTCTTGCCCTATGTCAAGGAACGCATCGATGCCGAGCGCGACCGCAAGGGTAGCTATTTGCTTACCGGATCGCAGAACCTGCTGCTGATGGAGAAGGTCACCGAGACGCTTGCCGGCCGAGCCGCCATACTCAGGCTCCTGCCCCTGTCGGAGCGGGAGATCAGGGGGCGGCTGCATGATCCGCTGCCCTGGGAGGAGGGATGGAAACCTTCTCCATGCCCCGGAATGGACCAGATTTGGGAGGGCTTCTTGCGGGGAGGATTTCCGGAGTTGGTGCAGGAACCCCAGAGAGACCTGGTGCTGTGGTACGCCAGTTATGTGCAGACTTACCTGGAACGGGATGTACGCCACCTGCGCCAGATCGGGGATTTGACGCAGTTTCAGGCCTTCTTGCGGATGTTGGCCTCGCGCAGCGGACAGTTGCTGCAATACAGCGATATCGGGCGTGACCTGGGCCTGAGCGTCAATACCGTCAAGGCCTGGGTGTCGGTGCTGGAGGCCACCCATCAAATCGTCATCATCCGGCCCTACTTCGCCAATATCGGGAAGCGTCTGGTGAAGACGCCAAAGGTCTATTTGACCGACGTCGGACTGCTCTGCTACCTGACTGGATTGCGGGATGCAGGACACGCGGCCCAGGGGCCGATGCGGGGAGCCATTGTGGAGACGGCGGTGCTCAGCGAGATTCGCAAGATCTACCTGAGCCGGGGCGAGGATCCTCAAATTTACTTCTGGCGCACGTCCAGCGGGCAAGAAGTCGATTTCTTGGTCCAGCATGAGACGGAGACCGTGCCGGTGGAGGTGAAGGCTTCGGCCACTCCCTCCCCTTCCATGGCTTCGTCCCTGGCGCGTCTCAGGCGAGATGTCGACGGAGTTCGGCCAGGATTCCTGATTCACCTGGGCAAGGATGTGCTTCCACTGGGCGAAGGGGCGCTTGCTGTTCCCTTTCATCTGTTGTGAGCTTTGGTCCGGGCCGCCTGCCTTCGGTGTCGCGGCCTGAACTGCCGTGAGGATGCAAGCCGGCTACGGTCGTATTTGCCAACTGTCTTGAGTGGCTTGGAGCGGGCAGCCCTGGTTGGCCGTTGCCTCCATCGCCGCAAGGATGCGCCTCCCACCAGGCCGGGAAGTGGGTAGCTGGTCCTGATGACGCGGGGTGGGCTGGAGGCATGGCTGGGTCGCCGCAAGATGCGCCGCGGCTACGCAATCACCAACTTCCAAGCCTTCCGAGCATCAACTCCCAAATCTCCCAAGCAGGGAGAGGACGTCTCGCCCCGTCGCCAAAGCCCTCCGTAGCCTCGGCGAAGGAGGGCGAAGGATGCGCCATGGCTGCGCAACTCCCAGTTGGCAACCACCAACTCCCAAGTCTCCCAATTAGGGGGCAGCGGGTCAGGCTTTGGCGGCTACTTTTACGGGGCGGGGGGAGGTTTTTTCGGAGTGCTCCCGGATGGGTTGGGAGTTGGTCTCTTGGGCCTTGGGAGTTGCGCGCTCCGAGCGCGCCGGGGCTTCGTCGGGGGGTTCGTAGCAGCGCCGGCAGCGCGCTTCGTAGGCGTCGTCGGCGCCCACCAGGATGCGTTCGCCGCTTTCGACCAGGCGCTGGGTGCAATTGGCGGCCGGGTTGCCGCAGCGCATGCAGATGGCCAGGGTCTTGGTGATGTATTCGGCGATGGCCAGCAGTTCGGGCATGGGATCGAAGGGGCGGTTGCGGTAGTCCTTGTCGAGGCCGGCCACGATGACCCGCTTCCCCATGTTGGCCAGCCGCTCGCAGACCTGTACGATTCCGGCGTCGAAGAACTGGGCCTCGTCGATTCCGATGACTTCGCAACGGTCGTAGATGGTCTCGAGGATCTCCTGGGAATTGGAGACCTGCTGGGAGCGGATGCGCAGTTCGCTGTGGGAGACGATGTGCTCTCCCGAGTAGCGGTCGTCGATTTTGGGTTTGAAGACCTGAACCCGCTGACGGGCGATTTGGGCCCGGCGCAGGCGGCGGATGAGCTCCTCGCTTTTGCCCGAGAACATGCTTCCGCAGATGACTTCGACCCAGCCCGTGGAATTGAGGATAAGCGGCTTCATAGCGCCTCTGCCTTTGTTGAAGTGATGGTTGGTTCGGGTTCGATCCTGCGGTAAGCGGCGGCATTATAGAATGGCGCCAAAGCTGCGATCAAGGCGGTGACGAAGGAGTCGCGCCGTGACACCAGATCGCGGGTGAGGATGCCCCAAGTGCCCATTCTGCTGCGCACGTCGCGATGTCCCGCGTAGTCGTCGATGGCCTCCCCCAGTTCCAGACCCTCTTCCAGCACCATGGCCGCCAGTGCTCGCGGGATGGGGATGCCTCCGCTGCGGGCGTAGTAACCGGCCGGCTCCTGCCCGGAGCCCTCGACGTAGACCCAGCTTTCCAGGAAGACCTGTCTGCCGGGAGCCGAAGCTTGGGGGTCATCCACGGCCTGGAAGAGGGTGAAGCCGCCCTCCATTCCGATCCACAAGTCGACTTCCTGTTCTTCCGGGGCCAAATCCCGGCGCAATTGGCGGACGCGCTCGAAGGCGCCCCGCGTCAGTTCTTCCACGCCCACCGGCATGGAGGGCGCGGCCCAGGAAACGTCGCGGCTGAGCACCTGCGGCCGGCGGGCCGGCCAGCCCGTCCGCCGGCGGATGCGCCGCAAGGCCTCGTCAACAGCTTCGACTTTGGGGCGGCGGGTTGTGCCAACGGCGATCTTCATTGGCCGCTAGTTTAGCGTCCGGGTCTGATAGGCGCCCGGGAGGTTGGGGGACTTGGCTTTGAAGTAACGCACGAGTCGGCATAGCGGCTTCCGGGCACTCCGGTGGGGATCGCCGCAAGGATGCGCCTCCCACCAGGCCGGGGGCCGGGTAGCTGATCCTGAAGACCGGGGTGGGCTGGAGGCACTGTGGAGGGCGCAGAGATGTCCCTCGGCTGCGCAAATCACCGTCTTCCAAGCGCTTCCAAGCCTCCAAGCATCAACTCCCAAGACTCCCAAGGAGGGGGAGGAGCGTCCTGGCGCCTGCGAGCGGAACCGAGTCCTCAGGGAGAGGAGTCGAGGGTGGCTTGGAACCAGGGCTCGTAGACGGTCTGGCCGGAGTCGAAGTCGAGCAGGCCGATCTGCAGGTAGAAGGTGCCGTTTGGAGCTGTGGACTCGGCAGGGGCAGTGCAGAAACTCTCTTCTCCAGTGGCCATGGCGTATGAGACGTGGATCTCGTCATGTCCTGAAGAGAGGTCAGGCTTGAAGCGGCAAACAGGTTCCCATGGGTGTGGCAGACCGGGGGCCAGCACCCACACTTCGATCACTCCCTCTTCCTCATCGAACTCGATGCGTCCACGGGGACGCGGCAGGGCGTCGATGCGGGGGCGGAAGCGGCGGGCGTCTTTGTCGAGGGCGCGGAAGAAGGCGCCCAGCAGGCTCTCGAGGTCGTAACCGCAGGACTGCATCCAAGCCTGCCAGAAGGGAACGCCCTGCAAGTCGCGCAAACCGCCTTCCAGATGCGGAGATGTGAGCAGGCAGACAATGCCGTCGCTACCCATGCGCTCCACCATCACCGCGGCCAGGCGCTCGCCCAGCGAATAGACCGTCTCGGCGCCCAGCTCGGCCTCAAGGCGGGAACTGTCGGCCATGGTCTGAAAGTCGAAAAGGCGCCGGTCGCGCATGACGGCGGCGGGGAAGCGCAGCTCGTCGCGACGATGGCTGAGGACCCACTCGTGCTCCAGGTAGGACGCCAGACCTTCGTGGAAGACGCGGATGGTGTTGAAATGATCGCGCAGACGGCGCTGGGAGAGCTGGTCGATGAGTACGTGGACGGTCTCATGAACCAGGGTGCCCTCAAGCTCGCGCAGGTCGTCCTGATAGGCCAGGGCCAGGGTGATGCTTTGCCACTCGGCCAATCCGGCGTAATGGGTGCGGCTGGCCGAGGTGGCGTCCACCGCCAGGGGCTGGGCCGGCTGGGTCTGAAAAAACTCAAAGACCTTGCGGCCCCAGGCATCGGCCTTAGGGGCCAATTTCAGGACCCGCCCGCGCAGGTTTGAAGGGTAGGAGATGCGGTAATAATCGGTATCGAGCGTAGACGTTTCCCAGGAAGGGAACTGCACTTCCACATTGCCCAGATCGCTATCGACTTCGACGTCTTGAGCATTGTCTTTGTTCTCGCTCCAGGCCACGAAGGCCACCAGGGTGATGCCGACCACGGGCACGGCCAGCACGATCAACACCAGCTTGCCCGCCAGCGAGCGTTGGAAGCGTCCCCAGGCGGGCATAAGCCAGTCGCGGCCCCGGCAAAACTGGATCCAGGAGATGAAGAAGGCCAAGACGGCCAGCACCCCCAGCAGCGTCACCGTGTCCCAGGGAACGATGTAGAGTCCGCCCCGCATGGGAGGCGCGATCAGGCGCACGGGATTGAGCGTCCGCAGCGCGGGGGCCAGCTTGACGGCCACGGGAAAGCTGAAGAGCACCATCAGTGCCACGATCCAGGAAAAGCGCCGCAGGAAGGACAACAGCGTCCCCGCCGCCGTCAGGAAGAAGAACAGGACGAAGTCGAGAAGGAGCGATTGGGTCAGCAATCCCAGGTGCCATGAGCTGTGAAGGGAATCGCGGGAAAGGGCGTGCAGCGGCAAGCTGATGACGCTGCTGAGCAGGGGCCAGGCCATCAGAGTGCCGAAAGCGGCTGTGGTCTTGACCAGGAAAAGACCGCTGCGGGAAATGGGAAGACTGTCGAGAAACTCCAGAGTCCTCTCGTCATATTCTCTCACCAGCAGCCCCGCGGTGATGGCCATGGCGAAGATGGCCATGATGACGAAAATGGCCAGGGCGGAGTCGGCCTCCTCGGCGGTGTAGAAGTTGATCCGAGCCTGGGACGGATATTCGGTGAGCAGGACGAACACCGCGTCGAGAAGGACCAGAAAGACGGAAAAGGCCAGGAAAGGCCGCAAGGCCAGAAGCTCTTTCCTCATGAGCGCCGTGAAAGAACCGGCCATAGCTACGGCACCTCCTGGACGCGCCATCCCGACACCACGTTGCATCCCAGAAGCGGCACGTAGAGCAAGGCGGCGGCGTAGAGGCGTTCGCCGGGAGTATAGGTCCCGGGCAGGATTCCCTGGAGCTGGGAGGGATAGCGCACGAGCTGCAACTGCAGCTTGGCGATATCTTTGCGTACTTCAAGCCCCTGCAGACGTCCGTAACGGATCTCCAGGAAAAGCGGCTGGGGCGGCGGCGGCATTACCGACAGCCGGTACTGAAGCCCCCTGGAGAGAGGCGAGAACTCCTCCGGTTCGAACTCCAGGACGAGGCGGGGGATGGACTGCAGAAAAGCCCCCGACTGGCGGGCATTGTCCAGCAACAGCCGGTTCCACTCCTCGATCAGTTCGTCCAGGGAAACTCCGCAGGACTCCCGCAGGGCCGTTGCTGGACGCGTGGGGCCGATTCGCCAGAGGGCTCTGAAGTCGCGGGGAACGTCGGCGGCCAGGACGCGCCGCAAGAAGTCCTGCACGCCCTCGGGCCCGCAGCGTTGGCGCAGCGCCGTCAAGCCCGAGTGGGCCAGTCCGGCGGCCACTTCGCGGCCCAGGAGTTCGCGCTGGGAGAGCCAGTTTTCCAGGTGGCGGCGCTCGACGCCTTCGGGAGCCGCCCACAGGGCCCTCAACATGAAGGCTTCGCGGTCGCCTTGAGAGCGCAGGTCGAGCCAGTAGAGGGAGAATCCGTCCAGCACCCATCCGTACTCTTCGTCGGCCAGGCGCTGGTTGGAAGCCTCCAGAAGGATCCGCCGCAGCAGCCAGGCCTGGAAGCTGAGACGGCGGAAGTCGGGATGAGTGATGTGGGCCCGCGCCAGCACTCCCGAGGCGTCCTGAATCTGGCCTTCCTCGAAGAGGTCGGGATCGAGGTCGGTGCGCTCCACGATAAAGACCCGCGGCAGCGAGGAAAGGCCCAGGTAGTCGCCCAGGGCCGCCAATTCGTGGCTCCAGTGCCGAGCCATCTCCAGGTCCGCCTCCTCCGGCTCGTAAGAGGTGAGCACGGTGGTCACCGCCGGACCTTCTTCGGCGGTGCTTCCCGCCATCAGTTGAAAAGGCTCGGGAGCGGCCCGCTCGTCCAGGTAGGTAAAGCTGGTCAGGAAGCCCAGGATGAGCATTGTGAAGGCGATCTTCTCGCGATAAGACATCTTCTCAGCGGTCAAGGCGGCGACCGATCCCTCGCGTGTCAGTGCCAGCGCGAAGGCTGCGCCGATGAAGGCCAGGGCCAAAGCGGCGCTCCAAGCCAAGGCCGTCCAGGGAAAGTCAAAGCGCTCGAAGGCCAGGGTCGGGTCGACGAGGGCGAAGGGGCCCCAGCGGGTCAGGTCGATGTCGGTGTACTGCTGCAACGCGATCAGACCCAAGGCCGTGAGAATGTAGTAGGGGAAACGATAGCGCCCCAGGAATCCGCCCAGGAAACAAAAGGAATAGACGGTCCAGACGAAGACGCCGCCGCGCAGGGTCATGATCAGCACCTGACGGCTGTCAGGAGTGACCGAGGCCGTGAGCAGTGCCAGCAGAAGCGCCGCGGCGGTTGCCCCGAGAAGCAAGGTCAGTCCCAAAAGGTATTTGACGATGACCAGGGTGGAGCGGGCCAGCGGAAGGGCTTCCAGAAAAACCTGGGTGCGGGCGCTGTACTCGGCTGCCACCAGACGTCCGGCCAGCACCAGGGCCGTGACCGGCGCGTAGACGACAAGGAACAAGCGCAGCGCCTGCCAGGAGACCGCGGCGGTTTGCTCGAGGAAGGCGTAGAGGAGCAGGTTGAGGTAAGCCCACAGGCACAACAAGAGCAGCCCCGCCAAGGCCAGGACATGCTGACGAAGCTCCTTGCGCACCAGAATCAGCCAGGTCTTCATAGCTCGGGCCTCTTTCCGGTCAGAGCGATGAAGATGTCTTCCAGAGACATTTCCTGAGACCGGCCGGGAGGGATGCGCCACTGCTCCCAGGCCAGGGGAGTTCCGAAAAGCACCATGTCTCGGCTTCCGTCGGGCAGCACTTCTTCGCGCAAGGGCTCAAGATCTTCCAGCACGGGACGGTGCAGTTCGCCCTCCCCCAGGGGCTCGGGACCGGCTCCCATGGTTTCCGCCGAAGTATCGTCCCAGGCCGGCCCGGAAGCGTCCATCGGGGGCTGCACCACGCGGCGGACGGAGCGCTTGAGCGTCTGCAAGTCGCCTTCGAAGAGCAGACGCCCCTCGTGAATAATCCCCACCACGTCGGCCACCCGCTCCACCTCGTCGATGATGTGGGAGGAAAAGAGGGTGGTGCGGCCGTACTTGCGGGCCTGCCCGGCGATCATGTCGAGGAACTCGCGGCGGGCATAAGGATCGAGTCCCGAAGTGGGCTCGTCCAGAAGCAACAGCGGCGGACGGTGAGCCAGGGCCAGCGCCAGCGCCAACTTCACTTTCATGCCGCCCGAAAGGGCGGAAATTTTGCGTTGGGGAGGCAATTCCAGGAGTCCCGTCAAACGCTGGTATTCGTCCCCGTCCCAGGTGGGGTAGAAGCCGGATACGAATTCGCCGATGCTCTGGCAGGTCATCCAAGGATAGAAGTACTGCTCCTGGGAGACGTAGCCGATGGAGCGTTTCTCCTCCTGCCCGATGCGCTGAAAGGACCGGCCGTCGAGTTCGATGCGTCCCTGGTCGGGACGAATGATCCCCATCAGCATGCGCAGGGTGGTGGTCTTGCCGGCGCCGTTGCGTCCCAGAAAACCGTAGATCTTGCCGCGCGGAACGGAGATGCTCAGGTCTTCCACGGCGCGCACTTTGCCGAAGCTCTTGCCCAGATGCAGCGTCCGCAGCAGCGGTTTGGGCGGGGCGGTGGTGAAAGTTTCAAGTTGAGGCGGCGTTTTCAGGTCGGATGACATCGTATTGGCAGCCATTATAGAGATCCCGACAGGAGTGTGAGATGCAGCCAAGGCGACAAAGGCCTAAAGAGAAAAAGGGCCTTAGGGGAAAAGGCCCTTTTTCGACTGCATCCAAGTGGGAGGTACTTGTTCTGATTAGATATAACGCAGGGGGATCGGGATTCACCTCAGCCCAGGGTCATTTTTCCCGGCAGCGGGACCGGCGACGACACGTGTCGGGTCCAGGCCTCCTTTGGAAACACGCACTTGGAATGAGCGTGCCTGATAACATGGACGCCATGGATGGGGAGCAAGGAAGTGCGCTTAGGTGGTACGCGGTCCATACCCGTCCCCGCCACGAAAAAGTAGTCGCCGAGCAACTCTGCTTCAAGAACATCGAGTGCTTTTTGCCCTTGCGGGAGGTCCTTTCCAAGTGGAAAGACCGCCGCAAGCGGGTGCAATTTCCCCTGTTCCCCGGCTATCTCTTCGTCCACGCCTCCCTCCCCAGCTCCCGTCTCGACATCATTAAAGTGGACTCAGTGGTGCAAATCCTGGGATTCCAGGGCAAACCCGAACCCGTGCCCGAGAATCAGATCGACGCCGTCAAGCGCTTAGTCTACAGCGAGCTGCCTTACGATCCTTATCCCGATCTGGCCCAGGGAGACCGGGTGCGCATCGTGAGCGGTCCGCTGCGCGGCTTGGAGGGCGTCCTGGTAGAGAAGAAGAACCGATTCCGGTTTGTGCTCAACGTCGATTTGATCCGTCAGTCGGTGGCTTGCGAGATCGCCGCCGCGGACGTGGAGAAGCTCTAAGATCGGGCGGTTCAGCAAGGGAGAGCAAAGAATGAAGCGAGCTTTGGGGATTTGGCTGCTGATCGCCTTGCTGGCCCCTTCTCTTCCACTGCTTTACGGACAGCAGCGCAATCCTCTGCAGTTTTTGAGTCAGTCCGAAGATGAGGAGAAGGCTCCTGAGGGGCCTTCGCTGCAAGAGCGCAGCCAAGAGCTTCAGAGGCAGCTCGCCCAAGTCCGCAGCCGTCTCCGGCAGGAGGAGGAAGCAGACTCGGGGGCGGCACGGCAACTGAGCCTGCTGCAGCAGATCGAGTCGCTGCTCGATCAACTGCGCACCCAGCAGAACATCGTCCAGGACCTGGAAAGCGAAAAGCTGCAACTGGAAGAGGACCTCCGGGCGATGCGCGACAGCGGACCGCCCGGGGAACGTCCCTTCAGCTTCTTGCGCCTTTCAGCCGTCCGCAGCGAGTTGCGCTCCCACCTGCGCCAGGGCGGCATGCTGCAGTCGGCCCGCCAAGCGCTACAGGAAGCGGTGGCTTCGGCCCGCCGGCAACACCAGGAGAAGGAAGCCGAGCGGCGCCGCGTCAAGGAGCTTCAAGAGAACAACAGCGATGCCGCCCGCATCCCCGAACTCTCGCGGCGCCTGCGCTTGGCCGAGTTGGAAAGCTGGTTGGCCCTGGAGCGGCTTAATCTAAGGCGAGCCGAGCTGGAAGCCCGCCGCATCTCCGACGAGATCTACGGGATGCGCAGCGATTACCTGCGCCAACAAGTGGCCTGGATCGCCCGCGAAACCCAGTTTCCTGAAGAGTTGCTGAACCAGGAGTTAGCCCAGATCCGCGTGCGTCAGCAAGACTCGGCCGAGCGCCAGCAGCAGTTGCGAAGCCAACTGGAAGAAGCCCGCCAGCAACTGCGGGAAGCCGAAAACGCCGAGGAGAGCGGACAGGAGCCGCCCCAATCACGACGCCTGGAAGCCTTGCGCAGCCGTCTCGACGCTCTCCAGGTCAAACTCAAGCTGGAGAACGACTTCCAGTCGCAACTGGCTCTGCAACGACGCGTCTGGAACCGTCGGCGGGAGGTCTTTCAAGGAGGAGTCGAAAACGGAGTGCTGGCGGAGTGGCGAGCCGAGAGCACCCAATCCGTCCAACAACTGGAGGTGGACCGCCAACTCGACCGTCTGCAGGCTGACGACGTGCGCCACCGGCTGCTGACTCTGCAACAGCAGTTGCAGGCGGTCAACGAGGGGAGCCCGGCCGCCCGGGCTCTACAAGCGCAGATCGACAACGCCCAATCCCTGCTGGAGGCCTACGAGAACGCCGTTCTGCGCATCGAGGACGCTCTGCGGCTGCTCAACGGACTGCAGGAGGAAATCACTCTGGCGCTGGGAGGCGAAGACCTGGGCCAGCGCCTCAGCCGCTACTGGGACAACCTGGTCAGGATCTGGTACATGGAGCTGACCTCGGTGGACGACAAGCCCATCACGGTCGCCAAGGTGGTCGGGATCCTGCTGGCCTTCCTGCTTGGGCTGTGGGTGTCGAGGCGCATCAGCACCATGATGGGGAGACGGGTCCTGCCCCGCATGGGCATGGACGAGGGGTCGTCGGCCGCCATCCAAGCACTCTTCTACTACACGCTGGTGCTGATCTTCGCCATCATCGCCCTCTACGCCGTCAACGTCCCCCTGACCGCCTTTACCGTGGCCGGCGGAGCGGTGGCCATCGGAGTGGGGTTCGGTTCTCAGAACGTGATGCGCAACTTCATCAGCGGCATCATTCTGCTTACCGAGCGTCCCATCCGGGTGGGCGACCTGGTGCAACTCGACCAGATCTACGGCACCATCAAGCGCATCGGACTGCGCAGCACCCAGGTGCTCAGTTCCGACAACGTCGACATCATCGTCCCCAACAGCACTTTCCTGGAGCAGAACGTGGTCAACTGGACGCTCTCCGACGACCGATACCGCGCCAAGGTCACGGTGGGAGTGGTTTACGGCTCGCCTACCCGCGAAGTGGTGCGCATGATCGAGCGGGCCGTCAGCGAACACGGCAAAGTCCTTAAGACCCCTCATCCCATCATCCTCTTCTCGGAATTCGGCGACAACGCCCTCATCTTCGAGGTCCACTTCTGGCTGCGCATGCGCCGCCTGATGGACTCGCGGACTATTCAAAGCGACCTGCGCCACCGCATCGATACCCTCTTCCGCGAGGCCGGCATCACCATCGCCTTCCCGCAGCGGGACGTCCATCTCGACTCCCTCAGCCCCATCGAAGTGCGCATCAAGCGCGACCGTCCCAGCCTGTCTCAGGAGAATGCCGACGGACCCTCGGGCAGCGACCCGCACACGGAACCCTCCGACAAGAAGTAAAGCCGAATTTGGTAATCCTGCGCACATAGTTTTCGCCCCCCCTGCCGATAAGCTAAGCGAGACGAGCCCTGCTTCCGTTTAGCGAGCCGGAAGCTTGAGGAGTAAATGGCATGTTTGATTTTCGTCTGAGTACTACGGCTGTCGAACCTCTGCTCAAGGAGGCCGAGGAAGGCTTTTTGCTGCTGCTTCCCAGCGGACGCATCCTGGAAGCCAATCCGGCCTGCTGCCGTATGAGCGGATACGACAGGGAAGACTTGGTCGGCAGCGACCTCATCGAACTGGTGCCTCCCGCTGACCGCAGCACCCTGCGTCGCAAGCTGGAACGGGCCTCCAACTCGGGAAGCGCCCGCATGGAAACGGTTTTCAGCCGTCCTCACCAACCACCCCTGCAAGCCGAGTTAAGCCTTTTCTACAGCCGTTCAGAAGAGGGGCGGATCTGCTGCTTTCTGCGCGACCTCTCCAGCCTGCGCAAGGCGACCCCCAAGCATCGCTCACGGCTGGAAAGCCTGGGCATCCTGGCGGGCGGCATCGCCCACGACTTCAACAACCTGCTTTCCGTCATGATGGGATACTCCAACCTGGTGCTGGACGACCTGCCGGCTGGCGGACGCAACGCCGAACGCCTGAGCGAAGTGCTGCAGGCCGGCGCACGGGCCCATGAACTGGTCGAACAGATGCTCACCTTCAGCGGCAGCAACCGGCTGCAGCGGCGGCCTCTGGTGCTTCGGGAATCGCTTCGGGAGTGCCTCAGGAGCCTGGCTGAAGAACTGCCTGAAAACGTCCGCCTGGAAACCCGCCTGCCCGAACTGGACGCGCGCGTTTCGGCCGATCCGGCAGAGCTGGCGGAAATCTTGCGCCAACTGCTGCGCAACTCCGTCAAAGCCATGAACGGCGACGGCGGCGTGCTTCAGGTTTCACTGAGCGAGGCCGAAGGCGACTGCCTGGGACTGCTGGCTGAGGACCGCAACGAATACATGGGACCCTTCGTCAAGTTCACCGTCGGCGACAGCGGGCACGGAATCGATGCGGGCTTGACCAAGCACGTTTTCGATCCCTTCTTCACCACCCGCGAGGTGGGACAGGGCACGGGATTGGGACTCTCGGTGGTGCACGGCATCGTGCGCAGCCTGGGAGGCGTCATCACCCTGGAGAGCGAACCCGGCCAGGGCACCACTTTCGAAGTCTACTTGCCGCGCCTGATCCGGGACGAGAGGGGACACGACTACCAGCCCAGCCGCTCTCTCACCCACGGCGTCCCCTGGCCCTCGCCGAGTCAGAACCTGCGCCGCAGCTAAGACGATTTTTTCACCATGGCGACTTGCCTGTGCTGTGCTGCCCCGCTTGGCCGTCACCTCCATCGCCGCAAGGATGCGCCTCCCACCCGCCGGGGACCAGCCAGCTTCAGAAGTTGAGTGGAAGGAGCCTGGCGCCCTTCCAGAAAGCAACCTGCCCCAAGATAACTGGTCGGCCACACGCCTGGTGGGAGGCGCATCCTTGCGGCGATGCAGGCAGTGGCCAACCGGGGCAGCATGACCCAGACCAGTCAAATCCCCGCCAAAAACCTCCTACCAGTCCACTAAACCCGTTCAATGAGGGCCGCCATGCCTTGGCCCACTCCTACGCAAAGGGTGCAGAGGGCATAGCGTTTCTCCCGCACTTCCAGCTCATTGAGGGCGGTGGTGAGGAGGCGGGCGCCTGACATTCCCAGGGGATGGCCCAGGGCAATGGCGCCGCCGTTGGGATTGACACGGGGATCGTCATCCTCCACTCCGAGTTCCCGCAAACAGGCCAGCGACTGAGCCGCGAAGGCCTCGTTGAGTTCGATGACGTCGAGCTGGTCAAGGGTGAGTCCCGCCCGCTGCAGCACCTTGCGAGTCGCGTCCACCGGTCCCATGCCCATCAAGCGCGGCTCCACTCCTACAGCGGCGGCGCTCAGCAGGCGGGCGCGGGGAGTCAGCCCGTAACGCTCGGCTCCCTGCCCGCTGGCCAGCAGGATGGCGCAGGCGCCGTCGTTGAGTCCGGAGGCGTTGCCCGCCGTCACCGTGCCGTTTTCGCGAAAGACGGTGGCCAGCTTGGAAAGGACCTCCAAAGAAGTGTCAGGACGAATGAATTCGTCCTCTTCAAAGAGAACGGGATCGGCCTTGCGCTGAGGAATCTCCACGGCCACGATCTCGCGCTTGAAGCGGCCCTTTTGGCGCGCCTGGGCGGCCTTCTGTTGAGACCGCAGGGCGAAGCGGTCCTGGTCCTCACGCGAAATGCCATACTTCTCGGCCACGTTCTCGGCCGTTTCACCCATGGCGTCGCATCCGTAGAGGCGCTTCATCTGTGGATTGACGAAACGCCATCCCAGGCTGGTGTCGAAAAGCTGAGCGTCGCGTCCGAAGGCGTAGGAGGGCTTCGAAAGCACGTAAGGAGCCCGCGTCATCTGCTCGACGCCTCCCGCGATGAAGACATCGCCCTCCCCCACCTGGATGGCTCGGGCGGCATTGACGGCGGCGCTCAGCCCCGAGGCGCACAAGCGGTTGACCGTTTCTCCGGGGACGCTCTGCGGCAGTCCGGCCAGCAGCAGCGCCATGCGGGCCACGTTGCGGTTGTCTTCGCCGGCCTGGTTGGCGCAGCCCAGGATCACGTCCTCTACGGCGGCACCGTCCAGCGAGGGGCTGCGGCGCAGGATCTCAGCGATGACCAGGGCCGCCAGGTCGTCGGCCCGGACGGGTGAAAGAGAGCCGCCGATCTTCCCGACCGGCGTGCGTACGGCGTCTACGATGAAAGCTTCGTGCATGTCAGTTCCTGCAAAGGTCGATGTCGGCCCCGCCTAAAAAGTGTCGCGAAAGCGCCGGCCCTGGCGCACCACGCGGCGCAGCAGTGGATTGGGGCGGTAGCGGTCCTCTCCATACTCGGCCTGCAGTTCCTGAAGGCGGCCCAGGACCACCTGAGGACCGATCTCGTCGGCCCACTCCAGAAGTCCGCGGGGGTAATTTACGCCTTTGGTCATGGCCAGGTCGACGTCCTCGGCGCTGGCCACCTGCATGAAGACGGCGTCGGCCGCCTCGTTGATGAGCATGGCCAGGACGCGATCCAGGATACGCTGGCCCAAATCGAGGTTTTTGTTCGGCTCGGGCCTCTCGGCTCCCTCAGAATAGTCGTAGTAGCCGCGCCCCGTCTTGCGTCCCAAGCGCCCCGCCTCAACCATGCGCTTCTGGGTGAAGGAGGGCTTGAAGCGGGGGTCGTAAAAGAAGGCTTGGAAAACCGTCTCGGTGACCTTGAGGTTGACGTCGTTGCCGATCAGGTCCATCAGCTTGAAGGGGCCCATGCGGAAGCCCCCCAGTTCTTCCATGGCCCAATCGATGGTGGGGACGTCAGCGATGCCCTCGTCCAGAATCCGCAGCGCCTCGCCGTAGAAGGGGCGGGCCACCCGGTTGACGATGAATCCCGGGGTGTCCTTGGCCAGGACGGTGGTCTTGCCCCAGGAGTCGATGAGTCCGCGGCAGCACTTGACGGCGCTGCTGCCGGTGGCGATTCCCGGCACCACCTCGACCAGATCCATCAAGGGCGCAGGATTGAAGAAGTGGGCCCCCAAGACCTGCTGAGGACGCTTGCAGGCCGAAGCCACCGAAGTCACGGAAAGGGATGAGGTGTTGGTGGCCAGCAGCGCTTTCTCGTCGAGGATCTCCTCCAATTGAGCGAAGACGCCGCGCTTGACGTCGAGGTTCTCGACCACCGCCTCGACGACCACGCCCGAGGGGGCCAACCGGGAGAAGTCCTCGACGTCGCTGATGCGGTCCAGCACCGCGTCCGCCTCTTGACGGCTGAGGCGCCCCTTCTCGACCAGCCGGCCATGAATCTTCTCCAAGAACCGTCGCGACTGGCTCAGCACTTCCTGGTCGGAGTCGTAGAGCAGCACCTGGTGACCGGCGGTGGCGGCCACCTGGGCAATGCCGCGTCCCATGGTGCCGGCCCCCACCACGCCAATCACGGTGGCGGACTGGTGGCCTGCGGCCTGGGTATGTGCTTGCTCTTGGCTCATGCAGTATCCTCTTTACTCGCCGGTGAACTTGGGCGGACGCTTTTCCATGAAGGCGCGCACGCCCTCACGGTAATCTCGCGTGAACCCGGCCTTGGACTGCAGGTCTTTTTCCAGCTCCAATTGCTCCTCCAGGGAGTTGCCCAAGGAACTGTTAAGGGCGCGCTTGATCAGACCCAGTCCGCGGGTAGGCTGCTTGGCCAGGTGGCGGGCCAGTTGCAGCGACTTCTCTTTCAGCTCATCGTGTTCCACCACGCTGGAAATCATTCCCCACTCCAAGGCCTCCTCGGCGCTGATGGTTTCGCCTAAGAGCATCATGGCCTTGGCCCGCGCCATGCCCACCAGGCGCGGCAAATGGTAGGTGCCTCCGCTGTCCGGGATGAGCCCGATGTTGCAGAAGCTCTGAATGAACTTGGACTTGTCCGAAGCCAGCACGATATCGCAGGCCAGCGCCAGGTTGGCGCCGGCCCCGGCCGCCACTCCGTTGACGGCGCAGACAACCGGCTTTTCCAGCCGCGTCAGGGCGCGGATGATGGGATTGTAGCTTTCCTCCACGATCCGGCCCAGGTCGGGTGCCGAGTCGTCATCTTGGGCCGCGGCCTCGGAGAGATCCTGGCCGGCGCAAAACGCGCGTCCGGCGCCGGTCAGCAGCAGGCAGCGCACTTCGGCCCGATCGGCGGCGTCGCGCAAAACCTCTTGCAGGCGCCCAGCCATGGCGCGCACGAAACTGTTGAGCTTCTGGGGACGGTTGAGGGTAATGCGGCCGACGCCCTCGTCATAGCCGTAAAGAATCGTTTCACTCATGGAAATACCTTAGCGAAGCGGGGGATCAGATGCACTTGAACTGTTCGAAAGGCTGACTGCACTGGTTGCAATAGTAGAGAGCCTTGCAGGCCGTGGAGCCGAACTCGCTGCGCAGCGAAGTGTCCGGGGAGTCGCAATAGGGACAGGGTACGGGCTTTTCACCGCCATCGCTGGTGCGTCCCGGCGGAGCGATGCCGAAGTCTTTCAGCTTCTTCTTGGCCTCCTCGCTCATCCAGTCGGTCGTCCAGGGCGGCGAGAGGACGGTGCGCGTGCTGGCGGAGTAGCCGTGCTTGCCCAAGGCGCCCAGGATGCCTTGCTTGATGGCGTCCATGGCGGGGCACCCCGAATAGGTGGGCGTGATCACCACCTCGACCTGGCGGCCGTCCACCTCGACATCCCGCACCACGCCCAGTTCGACCACGCTGAGGACGGGGACTTCGGGGTCCTTGACCTCTTCCAGAATGTCGATTACGGCTTGCTTGTCGCTGGTCATAACGTGCCTACCACTTGGCGTCGGGATATGAGCGGGGCAGGATCTGCATCTCGCTGAGCAGGTGTCCGAGGTGCTCCGTGTGGCGGCCCTGGCGGCCGCCTTCGGCCATGTACTGGTCGGGATCGGGAAGCTCCAGAGTGGCTTCCTCGAGGACTCCTTCCACTTCTCTCTTCCACCGCTCGCCCAGCTCTTCCAGATCGGGCGCCATCTTCTCGTCCCAAAGGCGCCGGTCGACGTCGTCGGGCTGAAAGATCTCGCCGCTGTACATCCAGATCTCGTTCAGGGCCTTCTGCAGGCGTTGATGGCTTTCCTCGGTCCCGTCGCCCAACTTCAGCACCCAACGGCGCGAGTGACGCAGGTGATAGCGGGCCTCTTTAAGCACCTTGGCGGCCACATCGGCCAGGGGCTGAAAAGAAGACTCCAAAAGCGCCGTCATCAGCTCGACGTCATAAACGTCGAAGAGGAATTGGCGGGCGATGGTGAAGGCGAAGTCGCCGCGTGGAAGCTCCACCAGCTTGAGGTTGCGGTAGTCGATGGCTTCGCGGAAGTAGACCAGGCGATCGGCATCGCGTCCGGCGCCTTCGACCTCTCCCGCCAGTCCCAAGATGTACTCGGCCTGGCCGATGAAATCCAGAGCCACATTAGCCAGGGCGATGTCTTCCTCCAGGATGGGGCCGTGACCGCACCATTCCGACAGCCGATGGCCTAGCACCAGGCGGTCGTCTCCCAGGCGCAGCAGGTATTCGAAGAGGTCGGCGCGAAGGCTCTCGCTCTTGATCTCAACCTCGGTTTTGGATTGCTTTTCGTTCAATCTCAGTTCTCTTTCCACGGGGGACGTCGTAGAACTGCGGATGGCGATAGATATTGTACTTGGTGTACTCGAAGAACTCGGGGTTGTCTTCCGACTCCACGGTTCGAATATAACGGGACTCCACCACCCAAATGCTGGTTTGGGGATCGCCGTGCCGCAGATAGACGTCGCGGGCGTTTTCTAAAGCCGATTCGAAGTCGGGCGCGTGCAGGCTTCCGGCGTGCTCGTGAGGGCTTCCTGTCTTGGATTGCAGGAAGACTTCCCAGATGGGCCATTGGGTGTCCTGCATGCGAGGCGTGTAGTCATCCGGCATCGCGGGCTCTCTCCTTGACTCAGGCGGGTTGCTTGAGGGCCTCGGCTTTGCGCTTGGAGGCGTAGGCTTCGGCGGCCTCCCGCACCCAGGCGCCCTCTTCGTGGGCCTCGCGCCGGGTCTGCAAACGTTCCCGGTTGCAGGGGCCGTTGCCGCGAATCACGTTCCAGAACTCCTCCCAATCAATCTCGCCGAAACGCCAGTCGTCGCTTTCCGGGTCGTACTCGAGATGAGGGTCGGGGATGCTCAGTCCCACCGCGTTGGCCTGGCGCACCGTGAGATTGACGAAGCGCTGCCGCAATTCGTCATTGCTCTTGGTCTTGACCTTCCACTTCATCAGTTCCGGCGTGTTGGCCGACTCCGAATCGTGGGGACCGAACATCATCAAGGTGGGCCACCACCAGCGGTTGACGGCATCCTGAACCATCTTTTTCTGGGCAGCAGTTCCCTTGGCCATGGTGGCCACGATCTCGAATCCCTGTACCTTGTGGAAGTTCTCTTCCTTGCAGATGCGGATCATGGCCCGCGAGTAAGGACCGTAGGAGCAGCGGGCCAGCATGGTCTGGTTGACGATGGCGGCTCCGTCCACCAGCCATCCGATGACGCCGATGTCGGCCCAGGTCAAGGTCGGATAGTTGAAGATGCTGGCGTATTTGGCCTTGCCGGTGTGAAGTTGATCGATCAGCTCGCGCCGGTCGACGCCCAGCGTCTCAGCCGCGCAATACAGGTAGAGTCCGTGGCCGGCCTCGTCTTGCACCTTGGCCAGCAAGATCTTCTTGCGCTTGAGGCTGGGGGCCCGGGTGATCCAGTTCCCTTCGGGCAGCATTCCCACGATTTCCGAGTGGGCATGCTGGGAGATCATGCGGATCAACTGCTTGCGGTAACGCTCGGGCATCCAATCGCGGGGTTCGATCTTGGCTCCCTGGTCGATCCTTTCTTGAAATTTGTTTTCTTGACTTTCGCTCACAGCTATTCCTTGTCCTTATACAGAGCCGGCTCGAGAGGAATCAGCCGACGTCCATGCGCTATCTTCCAGTCTAAAATCTTAGCATTCGGCCTCGGACGCTTCAAGCAGGCGGAATGGGCTAAGATATTCGCTTCATGGAGTTTCTGGCGGGTGACCGGATACAGATCATCGTCATTTTCCTGCTCGGATTCCTGGCCTCTCGCCTCTTCGTGCGCAGCGGTCTGGCCGAGTGGGTGGTGATGGGCCTGATCAGGCGAGTCCACCGCAACCTGCCGCTGGTGTCGCTTTTCCTGCTGCTTTCGGCCACCCTGCTTTCTTCCTTCATCCCCAACGTCATCACCACCTTGACTCTCCTGCCGGCGTTGCTGCTTCTCATCCAGCATCTGACGCCCCAGGAGGCCGGCGCCGTCGAGCAAAAGCAACTGACGACCTATCTGGCCTGCTCGCTGATCTGGGGATCAAACATCGGCGGCAACGCATCCGTGATCGGATCTCCCGCCAACCTGGTGCTGCTTTTCTTTCTGGAGGTCTTTCAGGTTCCCGGGGGCGATCAGGTCGGATTCCTGACCTGGCTGACCTGGGGACTGCCGCTGGTCCTGGCGCTGGATTTGGCGGCTTGGCTGTTGGGCATGGCCTTCTTCCGCAAGGCCCGCCTGCGGGTGGACGCTCCGGCTCCCCGGGTGCCGCCCCGCGACCGGCGCATGAACGCGGCTATCTGGGCCTCGGCGCTCACCCTGCTCTTTTCCGCCTTCCTGGCCGTAGCCGGCTTCCTGCTGCGCGACTTCCCCGGCTGGATGGTGGCCCTCAACATCGCGGCACTGGCGGGAGGAACGCTGCTGTCGCTCTTGCTCTTTTCTTCCTGGATGGGAAGGCGTGTGCTGGGGCTGGAAGGTCCGCTGCTGGATTTTCCTGATCTGTGGTCGCGCCTGCCCTGGAGAGGGCTGGCGCTGGTGGCGGCGGTCGGGGTCTTTTTCGTCCTCACGGGCCAGTGGGCCGAGCGGAGCGGATTCAATGATCGGCTGACCGAGTACCTGTCCGGACATATTGCGGGCGACACCGCTCCGCTGATGGTGCTCTTCCTGATGATTCTGGCCACCATCTTCCTGACCGAATTCCTCAGCAATACCCTGGTCGCGACCGCTTTTCTGACCAGCGCCGCCGCCTTGTCCCCGGCACTGGGCCTGCATCCGCTTCCGCTCTTCGTGGGCATCGGAATGGCTTCAACCTGCGCCTTCATGTCCCCCATCGCCACCCCCGTCAACAGCCTGGCTTTCGGAGAGATCCGTCAGCTTTCACTCTGGCGCTTCGCCCTGGCCGGACTGGCCCTTAACCTCATCGGCGCCGTCCTGCTGACACTGGTCTGCGGCGAGCTCCTGCCCTGGCTGCTCGATATCCCGTTGCAGGCCCCTTGAAATTTCAAGGGGCCTGCCCTCCATGGCCTTGGCGAAGGAGGGCCATTCGCTTCGACAACTGCAATAGTCTGCCCAGCACCTCAGGATGCTAAGATGAGCCCTCGCCGGTGCAATCGGAGCGAGCCGCTTTCAAGGGAAAAGGATGAGCCAATGGATGTGAGTCAATTCAGGTCAATGACCTTGACCGCCGTCATTTCAGTGGTAATCAGCGTCACCGTGTGTTGGATGTTGCTTCCCCAGGCCGCCTGGGCCCGTCAGGAAGTTCAGGACACCGATTCGCTCAGTCTGCGCCGCCTTGAGATCGTGGACGCTTTGGGCAACCCGCGCATGCGCATGGAGGTTGACGATGAGGGGCGCAACAGCATCTACCTCTATGACCGCGACGGCAACGCCCGCGCCATATTGGGATTGCTGCCCGACGGCAGCCCCGGACTGGCCCTGCGCAGCCGCCAAGGGGCCATCCGCGTAGGACTGGCCATCTTTCCCGACGGGACGCCCAATGTCACCCTGCATGACCGGCAAGGAGGCATCCGGGCCCGCATGGGAGTGGCCGACGACGGCTATCCGCTGCTGCGCCTGCGCGACGCGGACGGAAACGACCGGGTGGCGCTTCTGGTGGACCAGAGCGGCCAGCCACAGTTCTTTCTCAAGGATGAGGGCGGAAACTCGCGGGCCGCCTTCGTGCTGGACGAGCAGGGACGTCCCGCCTTGACCTTCTTCTCTCCCCAGGCGCGCCCCCGCCTCAACCTGGCCATCCAGCCGCCCCGCGACGAACCCGCGGTGGAACTCTATCCATCGCTGGGACCCATTTGGAGAGCGCCTTAAGGTTCCGCTTCCGGCATCATGAGAGAAACCTTCGACTTGATCGCTTTCGACGCCGACGACACGCTCTGGCATAACCTCGACCTCTTTACCCGCACCGAGGAGCGTTTCGCGCAGATGCTGTCGGCCTATCACGACCCGCAGTGGATCGCCCAGCGTCTGATCGAAACCGAACGCCGCAACCTGGAGATCTTCGGTTACGGGGTCAAGGGCTACACCCTCTCCATGATCGAGACGGCGGTGGAACTCAGCGAGGGCCGGGTCACAGGCAAGGAGATCGAACGCATCCTTGAGTTCGGCAAGGCCATGCTCAAGGCTCCCATCGATTTGCTGCCGCACGTGGAGGAAACCGTCCGCGCGCTTTACCGCCGCATCCCCTTGATGATCATCACCAAAGGCGACCTCTTCGACCAGGAGGCCAAGATCGCCCGGTCGGGATTGGCTGACTTCTTCGAGCATGTCGAAATCGTAAGCGAGAAGGAGCCAGAAACCTACCGCCGCATCCTCAAGCGCTACAGCATCGTTCCAGAACGCTTCCTGATGGTGGGCAATTCCCTCAAGTCCGATGTGCTGCCCGTGCTGTCGCTGGGAGGCCGGGCTGTACACGTCCCCTACCACGACACCTGGGTCAACGAGTTGGCCGACGAAAAGAAAGTCCGCGACGCCGACTACGACGAACTCGACCACCTGGGTCAATTGGTGGAATGGCTGGAATCGCGCACGGCCCAGAGAGCATAAAATCCAGCAGAATCCCCGCCGTCAGTCCCCAAACCGCTTCGAAGTTCCAGTGCATGACTCGGCTCACCTCCCCTTCCGGGCGGACTTAAAGATATTTCTGAAAAAGGATCATCGCGCACAAGGTCAGGCTGACCAGCAAGCCGACGCGGCTGGGATCGGCTTCTTCGAAGGCCTCGGGCATCAGTTCGAGAAAGACCATGAAAACCATGGCTCCGGCGGCGAAGCCCAATCCATAAGGCAGCACGGCACGAAAGGTGTCGACGAAGATAAAAGCCGGAACCGCCATGAGAGGCTGAGGGAGAGAGGAAAAAATGCTCCATCCGGCACAGGCCCATACGCTGCTCCCTCGCGGACGCATGACGGCGCTGATGGCCAGTCCCTCGGGGACGTTGTGAACGGCGATAGCCACGGTGATGAGCACCGCCAAGGTTTCGCCGCCGCCGAAGCTGACGCCGACCGCCACGCCCTCGGCGAAAGAGTGGAGCGTCATGATGGCGACGATGAGCAGAATGCGCTTGGCTCCCGCCCCCGTTATCCGGCCGAACTGGACCTCCTTGTCCTGAAGGGCGCGCTCACCGAAATAGACGAAGGCCACCCCGACAGCCGCACCCACGACCGTCTGCCAAAGTCCGTAAACGCTGCCTTCGCTGAAGAGTCCGAAGCTGGCCCCCAACATCAGCCCCGAGGCCAGAGCGTTGGCCAGCCCCACGGCCCGTTTCGAGACCGTTCGCAGGAAGGCAAATGGAACCGCTCCCAAGCCCGTGGCCAAAGCCGTCACCAATCCGGCCAGGAGAACGGTCAAGCTTTCATAGGCCATCGGCAACTCCCCCGGCAGTTCTCAAGATGAAACAAAGAATGAACGCAACAACACCACGGTCCCGGCACTGACACTGACAAAGAGGGCCACTGCCGACTTGGGCATACGGCGGTAGGAAGAAGGAAGCAACTCTGAAATGACCAGATAAACCATGGCCCCGGCGGCAATTCCCAGCGCCAGCGGAAGCCAGGGACGCAGAGCCGAACTGAGCGCAAAGGCCGCCACCGCCAGAACCACCTGAGGGGTCTTGACGGAGACGCAAAGACCGGCCGCTTGGCGCACCGTCACCCCTCGCTGGGTCAACAGCGACGTCATCGCGGTGGCCTCCCCCACGTTGTGCACAGCCAAGGACAGGGCGATGAAAATCCCCAGCGAGAGGTCGAAGGCCATCGATACCCCGATGGCCACCCCCTCGGCGGCCGAATGAATCGCGTTTTGGAGAAGAATCTTGTAGCCGTATTCGGGTCGGTCGGGCTTGGCTTGGGCATCCCTTTGCAGCTCGTCCGTGCCGGCATAGGACTGAGTCCACCAGGTGAAGCCGATCCCCAGGCCGGCTCCAATGATGATGGGGACAGCCCTGCCCTTCCCCAGCGCCTCGGTCATCAACAGATAACCCGTCCCCAGCATGAGCCCGGAGGCAAAGCCGTAGGCCGAGCCGATCCAAAAGGCCCCCGGACCGCCAGGTCGACGGAAAGGCAACGCCCCCAGCATCGACAAGGCGGCGGCTAAACTGCTGTAAAGAAGCACCAGCAGCACCGGCTGATAATCCATTCCTTGCATGGTGGACGCCTTCCCCTGACACGCCCCTGAGCGGTCCCTTTTTTTTCGGTTGACATAAAAGGGACCAACCTAGTACTCTTTTGCCGGTAATTGAGAATGATTCTCAATAACAAGATGCCGGGCCCGGGCAGCAGGCATCTCAGACGGAGGCTGAAACAGTCAAAAAACGCTACTAGCGGCGACCGAGAAAAGGGGCGCGCCGGCGTACGACGCACCCCTTCACACGTGAATTCTTACCCAATGTCTTTCACGTTGCTTCCAGTATAGGTCCAGCCTGTAAAGGGAGTCAATTCGCCGCCTTGTGGAAAGGACCGAGGAGAGATGGCACTTTACCGGATGATCCTGAGGCTTTGCACAGGAGTCGTGCTCGCTACGGCTTTGCTGATGACGGCAACCCTCCCGCTTCAGGCGCAGGCCACCAATGAGGAAATCTTGAAGAAGCTGGAAGAAATCGAAAAGCGCCTGCAACGGCTGGAGCAGCGGCAACAGGAGCAGGAAGCCGCCAAACCGGAAGTGGAACCGATGCAGAAAGAGGAAGATCGCAAGCCCGGCGGGCAGGAGATGACGGTCGATGTCGAGCAACTGCGTCGCCAGGTGGACGTGCTGGCCGAGGAACTCGAGAAGGTCCGCAGCGGCGAAGAAGAACTGGTGGTCACCCCGGATGATGCCAAGTCGCTGGGCGTGGGTCCGGCCGCAGCCTCCGTCTACCGCAAGAAGAGCGGCGTCTCGCTGGCCGGTTACGGCGAAATGCTCTACCAGAACTTCGACTCCGAGAACGAGTCTGGAGCGGCCGTCAACCAGAGTTCGCAGTTGGACTTTCTGCGCGCCATCATCTATGCCGGATACCGCTTCAACGACAAGTTCATCTTCAACTCCGAGATCGAAGTCGAACACTCGGCCACCGACCGCGAAGGCAGCGTCTCCATGGAGTTCGCCTACATCGACTACCTGGCCAGCGATCACTTCGCCTTGCGGGGCGGACTGCTGCTGGTGCCCATGGGCCTGGTCAACGAATTTCACGAGCCCAACGTCTTCGTGGGGGCACGGCGTCCCGAGGTGGAGAGCCGGATTATCCCCACCACCTGGCGCGAAAACGGATTCGGCTTCCACGGATCAGCCGGAATCTTCGACTACCGGGCCTACGTGGTCAACGGGCTGCGGGCCAGCGATTTTGATTCCAACGGCCTGCGCGGCGGACGTCAAAAGGGATCGGAAGCCCGGGCCGACAACCTGGCCTTCGTCGGACGCCTCGACGTCAATCCCACTCCCGGCGTCTTCTTCGGCGGATCCCTCTACCGGGGCGGATCCGGCCAGGGCGAGGTGGTGGTCAACGGGCAGGATTTCGACGTCACCACAACCATCGCCGAAATCCACGGGCAAGCCCAAGTGCGCGGTTTCGACATCCGCGGACTGTACGCCACAGCCGATCTCGACGACACCCTGGAACTCAACCAGTTCCTGGGCTTGAGCGGCGAGGACACGGTCGCCGAGAAGATGCGGGGAGGCTACTTCCACGTCGGCTACAACGTACTCAACGAATTCGGCGAGCGAGCCAGCTTGATGCCCTACTATCGCTTCGAGTTTCTCGACACTCAAGACGAGGTGTTGCCGGGCTTCATCAAGGATCCGTCGCGGGAGCGCATCTTCAATACTCTGGGACTGGAGTTCAAGCCCATCTACAACATCGTCCTCAAGGCCGATTACCAGTGGATCAGCAACGAAGCTGACACGGGCGTCAACCAATTCAACGTGGCCCTGGGCTATTCCTTCTAGGGCGGCAGCGGGGAGCGGAAAGAAAAAGCTACCGTGTTGACTGCAAGAGAACCCAACAGAAGACAGTGGCTGGCAGGCCCTTGGTCCGCTCTTGCCGGGCCGCTTCTCGGCAAGGCCGCCTGGGTGACCGCCGCGGCGCTGTTGGCCTGCCTTCCGGCCGTTGCCGCCATCGGACGCCAGGAAGCTCTTAAGGCAGCCTATCCGGGAGCTGAGTTCGAGGCCGAAAGGGTCTTCTTAAGCGAAGAACAACAGAGCCGAGCCGCCCGCCTGGCGGGCGTCGAGGTCCCCTCGGCCTTGATCGCCCGATACCTGGCCCACCGCAAGGGGCGAAGGGTAGGACGCGCCTATGTCGACACCCACGTGGTGCGCACCAAGAAGGAAACTTTGCTCATCTGCCTCAATCCGGACGGATCGGTGCGAAGAATCGAGACCACGGCCTTTCTGGAGCCCCCCGAATACGAGGCTCCGCAGGAATGGCGGCGCCAGTACCGGGACCGGCAGTTGAACGACGACCTCAATCTGAACCGCAGCATCCGTCCCCTGGCCGGAGCCACCTTGACCACGCGCGCCGTCAACGAGGCGGTGCGGCGGGTGCTGGCTATCGACCAGGTGCTTCAGGCCGACGCCAAGCCCGCAAGGGAGGGACGGCCATGAAGGGCTTGTACAACTGGTCGTTGCACCTGTTGACGACCGGCGTCAGCGCCACCGGCTTAGTCTACTTCTGGATGAAGTACCTGCTGGAAAACGACGACCCCTTCAGCCTGGTCAACCACCCCTGGCAGAACCTGATGCTGCATGGACACGTGCTGCTCTCTCCTCTCCTGATCTTCGCCTTCGGGGTCTTCTTCAGCGGTCACGTGATGAGAAAGCTGCGCAACAACCGTCGTCAAGGGCGTAGGAGCGGCCTCATCAGCCTCTTCACTTTCCCCGTCATGGCCATCAGCGGATACGCCCTTCAGGTGCTCACTTCGGAAACAGCCCTGCAAGCAGCGCTGATCATTCATCTGGCCAGCGGCGGACTCTTCATCGTCATCTACGCCGCCCACCTGGTGGTGGGCCTGACCGGACGGACTCCGGCCCTGCGCAGACAGGATGAAGCTGTAGAGAAGCGGATTGCGGCCTGACGGGCCCCAGAAGACGACCCGGGAATATCCAGCCATGGCAAGCAAAAAGACCGCCTTCCTCCTCTCGGCCCTCCTGTCGGCGTCCGCCGCATTGAAGGCGGGCGGCTCTCTGGGGGACAGCGTCAGGCTGGAGCGTGAAGTCTACTTGATGGGGACGCGATGCCGCCTGACCGCCGCCGCCTGGGACCGCGACGGCGCCCTATCGGCCCTGGAACGCCTGCTGGAAGCGCTGGAAGCCAGCGAGCGCCAACTCAGCACCTGGCGCCAGGACAGCCGGCTCAGCCAGCTCAACCGTCATCCCCTCCATCAACCCCTGCCGCTGGAACCGGGCCTATGCCGGCTCTTCCAGCAATTAGGGCACTGGCATGCCCTCACAGAGGGCGCCTTCGACCCCGCCATCGGACGCCTCATCGCGGCCTGGGACATTCGGGGTCGAGGCAGGACGCCCCCGTCCGCGGACCTGGCCGAGGCCCTCCGCGCAAGCGGATTCGAACATCTCGAGTTGGACGCCTCGGCCTGCCGCATCGAGCGCCGCCGCGCCCTGCAAATCGATGCCGGAGCCTTCGGCAAAGGAGAAGCCCTCGATCGCGCCTTGGCCTTGTCGCCTCAGTTGCGATCCGAGCTGGGATTGCAGGGCTGGCTGATCGACCTGGGCGGACAGATCGGCGTGTGGGGAGAGCCTGAGCCGGGCCGGCAGTGGGAGGTCTCGCTGGCCCATCCCAAGCAACGCGGCCGCGGCGTCCTGAGGCTCGAAGTTGAGAGCGGCACCATCGCCGTCAGCGGCGGCTCGCAACGCGACTTGACGGTGGACGGCGCCGTAGTCTCCCACATCCTCGATCCGCGCAGCGGCCAGCCGGTGGTCTTCGCTGGATCGACGGTCGTCTGGCGCCCCGACGGCCTCTCATCGGACGTCCTTTCCACGGCGCTCTATGTCATGGGGCCACGAGAGGGACTGAAGTGGGCGTCCCGCCACCAGGTGGCCGCCTGCTTTCTTATCCCCCAGCCCGAAGACGGGGAGGAAGACTCCGTCCGTTTCAAGTGCTCCGATCTCTTCAGGCGCCACTTCCCGTCAAGCTCTCACGCCACGCTGAGTGCGGGAATTCACCGGCGGTAGAGGTAGAGTGCCGCGCTGCGGGCGGGCAGGGACAGGGTCATGGTCGAGGACTGGGTGGTGGCCGGGGAACCACTTTGCAACTCGTCGCTGAGCGCCAACCCGTCGGGGAGTCCGGCGGCGTGGACGTTGAAACTGACCTCTCCGGCCTGGGATGCATTGTTGAAAACCGCCACTGCGATCTCTTCCTCGCATACACGGGCGTAGGCATAAAGGTCATCGCCCACCTTGAGGTGAATCATCTCGCCCCGCCGCAGGGCCGGACTTCCCCGGCGCAGGTGAGCCAGGCGGCGGACGTGGGAGAAGACCTCCTGCTGGCGCTGGCTGCGTCCCTGCCGGGTGAAGGCGTTGCTGGGATCGGAGTTCCACCCGCCGGGAAAGTCGCGCCGGTTGTCGGGATCGTTGTCGCCTTCCATGCCGATCTCGCTGCCGTAGTAGATGAGGGGGATGCCGCGGGCCGTGAAGATCAGCGAGTAGGCCAGCTTGAGCCCCTGCAAATCGGCCCCCGGCTCGCTGATGAAACGGCGGGTGTCGTGCAGGTCGATGAAGGTCACCAACACGCCGGCATCGCTGTAAAGGTAGTCATGGGCGAAGGTCTTGGCGATGTCGCGCAGCGAGTTGCGCCTGGTGAAAGCGCTTTGAATCCCGTAATAGAGAGGAAAGTCGAAGAGCGTGTCGAGGCGGGTGTCGATGCCGTCGTAGCGGGCCTCTCCTCCCTGGAAGAAAGCCACCAGCGATGGATTGCCTTCGAAGAACTCTCCCACCACGCTGAGGCGCGGATACTCGCGCTTGATGGCCGTCATCCAGTCCCTCCAGAACCAGCGGGGGACGTAGGGCAGGGTGTCCTGACGGATGGCGTCGAGTCCGCTGATGCCCACCCACCACAGGGTGTTCTGAATGATGTAACGGGCCGTCTCGGGATCGTTCTGATTGAGGTCGGGGAGGATATCGATGAACCAGCCGTCCAGGGTGGGCTTCTGAACCGCCGGGCTGGCATTGGGATCGGCCAGCGTCCAGGTCTGCCACTCGTTTGGGACGTGGTCTTGTTCGGTTCCGTTGTACCAGGTGGGGGTGGGGGAGTCGTTGACCCAGGGATGGTAGGGTCCGCTGTGGTTGGCCACTTGATCCTGAATGATCTTGACGCCCAGCTTGTGGGCCTCGTCCACCAGCTTGCGCAACAAAGCCAGGTCGCCCAGGTGTTCGTCGACGGCGTAGAAATCGACCGCGCCGTAGCCGTGATAGTCGGTGATGGCCTCTCCGTCGTAGGTTTCGCGCCGGTTGAGGTGGTTGACGTTGTCGTACCAGGGATTCATCCAGATGGCCGTCACGCCCAGGTCCTTGAGGTAGGGCAGCCGGTCGATGACGCCCTGCAGGTCGCCTCCGTGGTAGTAGCGGGCCTTGGAGCGGTCGAGCAGTCCCGGCGACTGGGCGGGGTCGTCGTTGGACGGGTCGCCGTTGGCGAAGCGGTCGGGCATGAGCAGGTAGATCACGTCGTCGCGTCCGATACCCCGGAAGCGTCCCGCCCGGGACAGGGGCTCAAGAATCTCGAAGGAGGCTTCAGCCGTCCCCTGGGCGCTTTCGACCTGCAGCGACAGGGTCTGAGGCTGAGCCTGCGGATCGATATGCAGGTCGGCGAAGAGATAGGTGCCCGCAGCGTTGACACGGGTGAGTCCGATGGAGGCGTCCTCTCCCGGCACCCGGACTTGCGCGCCTTGCAGCCCTTGGCCCCGGATCAGCAAGCGCACCGGATTGATGGAGTGCCCCGCCCACCAGTCGGGCGGCTCGATCTTCTCAATGCGGGGCTGAGCCAGCAACGCCTGGCCACCTGAGAAAAGGCAAAGAGCCGCCACAACCAGACGCACACGACCTAGCCAAAGAAGACACTTCATGAATACAATTCCCGGATACTTTTCCTCGATGTGTCGGAAGAAGAACCGCCATCATACGCCAAAATGTACCGACCTCCAACTCCCGCCTGCCAACTCACAAACAGCGGAGTTGCCCTGAGAAGTAGACTTGTGGGCCGGGGAGTTTTGGAAATTGGTCCCCTTGGAACTTGGAAGTTTGCCCTCCAAGGGCCTAGCGAGCTGCCCCATACCGCCGACAGCCATCAGGCCTTTCAGCGCGGTCGCTGAAACTTGATTCGTGTGTGAACTTGTTGGCCACCTAATGGCCCTAGCGTTCGTAGAGGCGGGAGAGTCGGGCCAGGCGGCGGCGGATGGAGGAGCCGAGGTCTCGGCGGCGGAAGCGCCAGGTCCAGTTGCCGCGGCCCTGGCCGGGAGTGTTCATGCGGGCCTCGCTGCCCAGTCCTAGCAGGTCCTGCACCGGAATCACGGCCAGGTCGGCCACCGAAGAGAGGACGGCGCGAATGTAGTCCCAATGCACTTCGGACTCGTCGCGGATATTCAAGTATCGGCGGGCGAAGTCTTTTTCCTTCTCGGCCTGGGACTCGTCGCGGGTACTGGCCCCCACGCCTCCCGACCACCACCCCTGTACGGTGTCGTTGTCATGTGTGCCCGTGTAGACCACCAGGTTGCGGGTGTAACGGTGGGGTTGAAAGTCGCTGGCCTTCATATCGGTGCCGAAAGCGAACTGCAGGATGGCCATCCCCGGCAGTCCGAAGCGCTCGCGCAAGCCTTCGACTTCGGGCGTAATGACGCCCAGGTTCTCGGCCACGATGGGGGCGTCTCCCAGTTCTTGCCGCACCTTGGCGAAGAAGGCGTCGCGGGGACCCGGACGCCATTCGCCCACGATGGCCGTCTCCTGGTCGGCAGGGACGGCCCAGAAAGCCTCGAAGCCCCTGAAGTGGTCAAGGCGGACGATGTCCACCAGCGAGAACTCTGAGCGCAGGCGGTCCATCCACCAGGCGAATCCGCGCTCTTCCATGACGTCCCAGCGGTAGAGCGGATTGCCCCACAACTGTCCGGTGGCGCTGAAATAGTCGGGCGGCACTCCGGCCACCTCGGTGGGGCGTCCGTGGCGGTCAAGCTGAAAGAGGTCCTGGTTGGCCCACACGTCGGCGCTGTCGTGAGCCACGAAGATGGGGATGTCTCCCATGACCTGCACTCCGCGTCCGTAGCAATAGCCCTTCAGATCGTCCCACTGACGGCGGAAGAGGTGCTGGCAGAACTTGTGGAATTCAATCCGGTCAGCGTACTCGGCACGAGCATTGTCAAGGGCCTCGGCCCGGCGGCGCACCAGATCCTCTTCCCACTCGGTCCAGGCCTTGCTCTGACGGTTCTCCTTGATGGCCCGGTAGAGGGCATAATCCTCCAGCCAATGGGAGTTGAACTCGCAGAAGCTCGAGAAACGGCGGGTTTCCTCGTCCTCGACCCGCTCGATGAAGCGCTCGAAGGCGCGCTGAAGGCGGGCGCCCTTGTAGTCGATGACCCGTCCGAAATCGACCTTTGAGGCCGGAAAGTCGGGAGGATCGGCGATGTCCTGAGCCTCCAGGAAGCCGTCCTCGACCAGCTTTTCCAGGCTCACCAGCATGGGATTGCCGGCGAAGGAAGAGACGCACTGATAAGGCGAGTCCCCGTATCCCGTGGGACGCAAGGGCAGCACCTGCCAGACTTTCTGGCCCGATTCAGCCAGGAAGTCGACGAAGCGATAGGCCTCCGGTCCCAAATCGCCGATGCCATGGGCCGAGGGCAAGGAAGTGATGTGGCAGAGCAGTCCGCTGCTTCGTGCGATCATACGCGGCGGATTCTAGCATGAAGGCGGCGCCCTCCGACCGCCCCCGGCGGACCCCTTCGACCCGTCTCTCCCCCTCAAACACCATTGTCTAAGACCCGACAATGGAGCGCCGCAAAGATGACAGCAGGTCTGAGACGTTGGCATAATGACAGATGATGACCACCACGGTAACCGACAACGTAAAGGAATACTACGGCAAGGTTCTGCAAGGATCGAAAGATCTTAAGACCAGCGCCTGCAGCAGCGGAGCGAGCCTGCCGCAGCATGTCCGTAGCGCGCTCGACCAAGTGCACGAAGAGGTCCGCCAGCGCTATTACGGATGCGGCTTTGTGGTACCCGAATCGCTGCAAGGCGCGCGCATCCTCGACCTCGGCTCAGGTTCGGGACGCGACTGTTACCTGCTCTCGCGCCTGGTGGGCGAAAAGGGCTCGGTGGTGGGCGTTGAGATGACCGACCAGCAGATCGAGGTGGCCCGCCGCCACATCGGCTATCACACCCGCAAGTTCGGATACGCCCGCCCCAACGTCGATTTCCGTCAAGGCTACATCGAGCGCCTGGACGAACTGGGGCTGGAAGAGAACAGCTTCGACATCATCGTCTCCAACTGCGTCATCAATCTCTCGCCCGACAAGCAGGCCGTGCTGGAGCAGGCCTACCGCCTCCTCAAACCGGGCGGCGAACTCTACTTCTCGGACGTCTACGCCGACCGGCGAGTGCCCCAAGACCTGGTCGACGATCCTGTCCTCTACGGAGAATGCCTGAGCGGAGCGCTCTATTGGAACGACTTCCTCACGCTCAGCCGCAAGGCCGGCTTCCAGGATCCGCGCCTGGTGGAAGATCACCCCATAGCCATCGACAATGAAGAGATCGCCCGGCGCATCGGCCACATCAGCTTTTTCTCGGCCACCTATCGCCTCTTCAAGATCGAGGGACTGGAAAGCGCCTGCGAAGACTACGGGCAGGCCGTCGTCTACCGGGGCACCATCGCTTACTGCCCTCAGGCCTTCGTGCTCGACAAGCACCACCGTATCGACCGGGGCAAGGTTTTTCCGGTGTGCGGAAACACTTATCGCATGCTCAAGGAGACTCGCTTCAGTTCGCATTTCAAGTTTGTGGGCGACTGGAGCACGCACTACGGCATCTTCGAAGGATGCGGAAGCGGACTGCCCTTCGACGTCGACGCCCAGGGACGAGCGCAAGCCACCAACGGTTGCTGCTGAGCTTTCTAACGGAACGAGATCCCCATGGCTACCCAACCCGCAGCACACCAGGACCCCTGGATGGTGACGCCCGACGGCAACCCGCGCGGATACATCCAACCCCAGTCTTTGCGTGAGCTGTGGTTTCACACCGGAACCGCCTGCAACCTGTCCTGCCCGTTCTGTCTTGAAGGATCGAAGCCGGGAGACAACCGCCTCAACCTCATCCGCTTCCAGGACGCCCGGCCTATCATCGAAGAAGCGCTAGACCTGGGTGTCGAGCAGTTCTCCTTTACGGGAGGCGAACCCTTTGTCTGCAAAGACATCGTGCACATTCTCGACTACGCCTTGCAGCACCGTCCCTGCCTGGTGCTGACCAATGCCACCGATCCGCTGCTGCGCCGCTTGCACGAAGTGGCTCCGCTGGCCTCGGCCAAGAATGAACTGAGTTTCCGGGTCAGCATCGATTATCCTGATGCCCGGCGTCACGACCAGGACCGGGGAGAAGGCAGCTTCGAGAAGTCCATGCTGGCGATGCGCCGCCTTCTGGGAGCCGGCTTCCCCATCTCGGTAGCGCGCCAGATGAAAAAAGACGAAGATCGCCAGGCGGTGGACGCTCAGTACCGCCAGCTCTTCAAGCAACAGGGGCTGCCCCAGAACCTCCTGATCGTGCCCTTTCCCGACTTTTATCCGCCAGGGGCCCAGCCCAGCGGCATTCCCCACATCACCGAAGACTGCATGACCCGCTACCAGGACGCTGAATCGCGCTCCCGGTTCATGTGCGCCTTTTCAAAGATGGTGGTCAAGCAGGACGGCCGGATGCGAGTCTACGCCTGCACTCTGGTCGACGACGATCGCGATTACGACCAGGGGCCGTCCCTGGAGGAGGCGCTGCGGGAGCGAGTCATGCTCAAGCACCATCGCTGCTTCAGTTGTTTCGCCTACGGCGCTTCCTGCTCCCAGATCTGAAGAACGGCGCCCCCGGGCTCCGGCCGGGATGAGGAGAAGCCGGGGGCGCTGCCGTTCCAGGGCGGCCGCCGTCATGGCCTGACGCCACATCACTCTAGGCGCAAAGACGCAAAGCCGAAAGCGTGATTACTTCGCACTGCATTTGGCCGATGCTGAACGAACTTAACCTGTAATGCTCAGGCTTACGCGTTCTTTGCGCCTATGCGCCTAGGGTGACGAAAAACCAGAAATGAATGACTTAGCGACCTTGAAAAGGCTATCACTGCGGAAGAGGCCTGAACAGCCTGAATCGACGGGATAGAAAAATGGCGGCTCCTCTCCCCTTCAGATCCGTTCATCGCTAGACGTTGGCGGAACAATTGCTCGGTGCGTTGAGTGCTTGCCTCTCCGTGTCCAATGCGCTGCGGGCCCGAGTCGTTCCCAACACCCGTGCACGAGCAGACGTGCAACCAGGCGGTGACGGCATTCCCTCGGCAGCAGACATGCGACAATGGGGGCATGAGGTTCGTTGATCTGGGACGGATTTCCTTCCGCGACGCCCTGCAGCGCCAGGAAGCGGCGGTGGAGGCCATCGCCTCGGGGGAGATGGAGGAGACCGTCCACCTGCTGGAGCATCCCCACACCTTTACCGTGGGACGCACCGGCGACGCCTCCAACCTGCTTGCCCGCCAGGATTGGGATGGCAATCCCATCGACCTGGTGCGCATTTCGCGGGGAGGCGACGTGACCTATCATGGCCCCGGACAACTCGTCGGCTATCCCCACCTCGACCTGCGCCGCCGCGGACGCGACGTCCACCGCTATCTGCGCCACCTGGAAGAAGCCGTCATCAACGCCGTGGCCGGCCTGGGCGTAGACGGATATCGCCGCCAGGACTACACCGGCGTGTGGACCGAGCAGGGCAAGCTGGCCTCCATCGGCGTGGGAGTGCGGCGCTGGGTCACCTTCCACGGATTCGCCCTCAACGTCTCCACCGACTTGCGCTACTTTGACCTTCTCAATCCCTGCGGAATCCCCGACTGCCCCATGACCTCGCTCAGCCGCCTCATGAACGGCCAACCTTTTCCGCTGGACAAGGCCAAGCAGCTCGTCCAACAAGCCCTCCTGCAAATGTTCTCTGCTGCCGATCAGGACCCGATGCGGTAGTGGAGGATGGCGTGACCGCTGGCAAAGGTCTTGCTGTCGGTAAGTCGCAGCAAGGTGGGAGAGATGCCCTTTCGGAATAACGGAATGCCGGAGCCGAAGAGGACGGGGTGGAGTTTGACGATCAATCGCTCGATCAGTCCCGCCCCGAGCAACACGGAAGCCAGTTCAGAGCCGCCGCAGAGCCAGACGGCCTTTCCCGGCTTTTCCTTCAAGCCTGTGACGAATTCGACAGCGTCGCCGCTGACCAGTTCAACCTGCGCATCAGGGCTGGACTCGAGGCTGCGCGAGAAAAGGTATTGATCCAGGGTGGGGTAGGGATTGCTGAAGCCCGCGTTGAGGCCGACTTCGTAGGTCTTGCGTCCCATCAGGACGGCATCGAACCACTTGTGGTCAGTACGGCTGAACTCCCCGTCCTGAAGATGGGCCGGGAACGTCTCCGGGAAGGCCCTGAAGAGCTCGGCCCCAAAGTCGTCATCCCAGGGGAAATCACCCAGCGAACCATCCTCGCGTGCAATGAACCCGTCCAGCGTCGAAGCCACGTAGTAAACCAACTCCCTCATAGCCACCAATCATGCCACCCGAGAGGTGAGAGGCGCATCCCGGGGGTCTCCAGAGCACTCAGGTTGGGGCCTCAATGCTGGCTTGGCTCATTCAGTCCGGGTGTGAGGTTATCTCCATCGCCGCAAGGATGCGCCTCCCACCAGGCGTGGATCCCATCGCTTCCTCGAGGCAGGTCGCTCTCTGGAAGGTGGGCGGCCCTCCCCAGGTTCCTCCCCAGACTCCTCCCGCCTTGCAGGGACCTAGCAATGCCAAGAGGCCACAGTGGGAGAGGCCTGGTGGGAGGCGCATCCTTGCGGCGATGGAGGAAAGGCTCCAGGCATGCAAAAACCAACCCTGGTTACCCGCCTCCTCTATACTGGTAAGCCCATGAGCGAAGACTACCCAAGCAAAGCCTCTTACCGGAAATGGGGCGAAAACCTGGATCCCATGTCCATCGAGCAGATGGATAAAGCCTGCCGCCTGCCGGTCTCCGTGCGGGGCGCCTTGATGCCCGACTGCCACGTCGGCTACGGACTCCCCATCGGCGGCGTGCTGGCCACCGAGAACGCCGTCATCCCCTACGCGGTGGGAGTCGACATCGCCTGCCGCATGCGCCTGAGCGTGCTCGACCTGCCCACCAACCTGCTCGACAAGCCGCGCAAGCTGGAACGCCTCAAGCGCGCCATCGAGGAAGAAACCCGCTTCGGAGTAGGCGCCACCTTCGAAAAGGGCAAGCGCCGAAGGCACCCCGTCATGGATGAGGACTGGGCCATCTCCAAAGTCACCCGCGAGAACAAGGACAAGGCCTGGGCCCAACTGGGCACCTCAGGCAGCGGCAACCACTTCGTCGAATTCGGCCTGCTGACCCTGGATGAGCCCGACCTGGGACTGCAGCCGGGCCAATACCTGGCTTTCCTTTCCCACAGCGGCAGCCGCGGACCCGGCGCCCTCACGGCCGGACACTACAGCCGTCTGGCCCGCGACCTCCACTCCGAACTGCCCAAGGAACTCTCGCACCTTTCCTGGCTCGATCTCGGCAGCCAGGAGGGACAGGAATACTGGAAGGCCATGCAACTGATGGGCAAGTACGCTTCGGCCAACCACGCCTGCATCCACCGTCACGTGCTGGAGCACCTGGGAGCCGAAGCCATCGCAGGAGTGGAGAACCACCACAACTTCGCCTGGCTTGAGGAACATGACGGCAAGCAGGTGGTGGTCCACCGCAAAGGCGCCACTCCGGCCGGGGAAGGCGTGCTGGGGGTGATCCCCGGCTCCATGGCATCTCCGGGATACGTGGTTCGGGGCAAAGGCAACGAAGCCGCCCTGCAGTCCGCCGCTCACGGCGCCGGCCGCGTCATGAGCCGTACGCAGGCCAAGAAGAAACTGCGCTGGCGCGACGCCAAGGACCTGCTCAACCGGCAGGGAGTGACCTTAATGAGCGCCGGCCTCGACGAGGTCCCCATGGTCTACAAGAACATCGACGAGGTGATGGGCGCCCAGTCCGACTTGGTCGATGTGGTCGCCCGCTTCGACCCCAAACTGGTCAAAATGTCCCCCGGCGGCCCCGCTGAAGACTAGAACCACCTCATTCCGTCGCAGGTGAAACTAAGGTATAATGCCTGAGTCATGAAGCCGATCAAGGGACGGGGGGCGGTGTCGAATCCGGCCAGCCGCTTCCACAAGCAGAGCATCTCGCCCTTTGACGACGGGTGGGGGACGATTGAGGAGGAGCCGGGACGGCCCCGGACCGAGGTGCGGATCGAGAAGGTGCGGCGGATCATCGCCACCAATCAGTCGCCTGACATCCCTTTCGACCAGTCCATTAACCCCTATCAGGGGTGCGAGCATGGCTGCATTTACTGCTACGCCCGCCCCTCTCATGCCTATTGGGACCTTTCACCGGGGCTGGATTTCGAGACGCGCATCTTCGCCAAGCCCGAAGCGCCCGAGCGGCTGCGCGAAGAGCTGCGCAAGCCAGGATACCGCTGCAAGGTGATGGCGCTGGGCTCGAATACCGATCCTTATCAGCCGGCCGAGGCCAAGCTTGAGATCACGCGGGGAATAATCGAGGTGCTGGGGGAATTCCGCAATCCGGTCAGCATCGTGACCAAGTCGAACATGGTGCTGCGAGACCTCGACCTGCTGGTTCCCATGGCCCGGCGGGGGCTGGCTTCGGTCTACATCTCCGTGACGAGTCTGGATCACAAGCTGGCCCGGGTCATGGAGCCGCGGGCGGCCACGCCGCAGCGGCGCCTGCAAACGATCAAGGCCCTGGCCGAGGCCGGCGTGCCGGTGGCGGTGCTGGCTTCGCCCATCATTCCCTGCCTCAACGACGAGGATTTGGAAGGCATCCTGGAGGCGGCCGCCGAGGCTGGGGCCGAGCGGGCCAACTACTTGCTGGTGCGCCTGCCTCACGAGGTCAAGGAGCTCTTCCTGGAATGGCTGCAGAACCACTTTCCCGACCGGGCCTCCAAGGTACTCAACAAGCTGCTCGACCTGCGCGGCGGACGCCTCAACGACCCCCGCTTCGGCTCGCGCATGCGCGGCGAGGGGCGCTACGCCGAATTGCTCAAGCGCCGCTTCGAGATCGCCAGCAGGCGACTGGGCCTGAACCGGGAGCGGAGCTCGTTAGACACCACCCTCTTCCGCGTCCCCCTCAAGCCGGGAGACCAACGCCCGCTGTTCGATTGACGAGAGGCCGTTGCAGGTCCTCCATCCCCGTGCCATGCTGGCTGCAATGGTCGAAGCGACGGCTCTAGTTCTGGCGGGAGGACGCTCGCGGCGCATGGGACGCGACAAGCGTTTCCTGCAAGTGGAGGGAGAGACGCTGCTGAAACGGACCTTCGATCTGGCGCAGGAAGCCTGCCGCAATGTCAAGGTTCTGATCTCTGAGCCGGAGGACGGGAAGCGCATTTCCAAGGCTCTGGGACTGCCGAGTGCCCCTCCCCAAGGAGAGTCGCCGCTTGTGGCCGACTCGCGTCCGGGGAGCGGCCCCCTGGCTGCGGTGCGTGAGGCGGCAGCGCACTGCACGGCGGCTTGGATTCTGGTCTTGGCCGTTGACTACCCGGCACTCACCTCCGGCTTCCTCGAGGGACTCTTGGAACGAGCCCAAGACTTGGCCGAAAGCAATCTGGCGCTGGTGCCGCAGTCTGGGGGGCGGCTGCAATACGCCTGCGCCCTCTATCGGCGATCGGCGCTGTTGAAGCTGGCCCGCCGGAATGACCCACCCTCCTCGTTTCGTTCCTGGCTGGAAGATCAGCCTGCGGTCGTTGTGTGGGCAGAAGAAGAATGGCGCCCACTGGCCTCTCCCGACACCCTGGTCAACTGGAACCGTCCGGGTGACTGGCGCGGGCCTTGAGCATGGCGCAAGAAGGACTTTAAGCTCGCTAAAAGGTCTATTGGGTATCCTTCCAGCAGCCTGCTCTTAAAAGGCCCGCGACCGCACAAGGCGGGGCAGTTTGGCGATAGGATAAAAGGCATGACGTGGCGCAAGTGGCTGTTGATTGCGGCGGTGGTTCTTTTGATCGTGGCGGTGGGCGGCGGGCTCTACGTGCGTTCCTGGATCGGCTCGGATGCCGGGGAGCAGATCGTAGCGGCGCTGCAAGAGCGCCTTCAGGTGCCGGTCAGCGCCGAGAGCGTGGAGGTCGAGCTGGGAAAGATCCTGCTGATGACTCCCAGCGTCACCTTGAGGGGATTGACCATCGGCAATCCCGAGGGATTCACCTCGCCCCACCTGCTGCACGCTGATCAGGTGTCAGCCCAACTGCGGCTCGGGCCGCTGGCATCCAAGCGGCTGGAAATCCCCGACTTTTCCATCTTCAGCCCCGACGTGAACCTGGAACGCAATCCCCAGGGACGCTCCAATCTGCAAATGGTGATGGAGCGGGCCTCCCAGCGCGAGGCGTCCGCGTCGGCTGCGGGACAGGAGTCCCCAAGCTGGACGCTCTCCATCCAGCGCCTGTCATTGCAATCGGGATCCTTCAGCTTCATCGACCGCCGTTCCGATACGCCTCAGACCACCTCGGCGCAAGAAATCGACCTGGAGCTGTCCGATTTTTCACCTGGCCAGTCCAGCCCTTTCACCCTCTCCGCCAAACTCTTCGGAGGCCAGCGGTCGGGCCTGGACTTCCAAGGACATGCAGGCCCCTTCGCCCGCCGCGAGTTCCCCATGCAGGGCGCCCTGACGCTCAATGCTGCTCTGCAGGAGATGGACCGGGAAACCCGCCTGCGCTTGCTGGGCAACCTGCTGGGAGAACCGGGAGAAGACAGCCTGGCGCGCTTGCAGGTCGACCTGCAGGGCGATGCCGCCCAGTCCCTGGCGGGCCAAGGCACGCTTGCCCTGAGCGACTTCTACCTGGGCAAGAACCAGGACAAGCGGCTGCCCGCCCGGGGTGAATTGCCCATTACCCTGACGGCCCGCAACCTGCTCGACGCCCCCCGCGTGACAGTGCAAAGCCAGGACGGCTCCTTCCAACTGGGCCAGGGGACCTGGAAAGGCCAGTTGCAGTTCGAAATCGCCTCGGGCGGACTCTCGGGCAGCAGCCGCGGGCAGATCGAAGACATCGACATCAACCAGCTCCTGAGCGCCTTCACCGAGTCCGAGGACAAGGTGTTCGGGACCCTCAGGGTCCCCGAATACCAGATGCAGTTCCAGGGAGCCGACGCCCAGCAGATTCAGGATTCGCTGCGTGGAGAGGGGCAGTTCGTGGTCAAGTCGGGACGCATCGCCGCCTTCGGGCTCATCGACCGCCTGCGACGCGCCCTCAATCCGCAGCAAGCCCGCGCGGAAACAGCGACCGAGTTCGATGAGATCGCCTCTCCTTTCCAGATCGAGAACCGCCGCTTCCGTACGCCCGACTTGAGACTGGCGTCCTCGGCTCTGACCTTGACGGCCCAGGGGGACCTGGGCTTCGACCGTTCGCTCGACTACCGGGCCCAACTCGACCTGCGGGGAGGGTTGGAGTCGATTCTGGGTCCGCAGGCCGCCGCCATGGCGCGCTTTCTGCCCCAAGGCAAGATCCCCATGAAGATCAGCGGCAGCTTCGACGATCCCAAGCTTGAACCCGACCTCTCCGGCGGGACTCAAGGGGCCATCCGAGGCTTGTTGGAGCAATTTCTGCGCCCCAAGAAGGAAGAGAAACAAGAGCCTCCCGAGCAGCAGAACTAGTGCAGTGCGTCAGAAGTTTTGAGCCACCTTGTGGCGTTATCCCACGCGTTCAGCGTTGGCACATTTGGCGTCTGAAACCCAGGGTGGCGCCGCCGTCTCGCTGGCGCTCGCCGGGGCTGACCCTGGGCTAGCGAATCGCTCGCCTTCAGCGAGCCCGGACTTGACTTCCAACACAGTCGCTGGGCTGGCGAATCTGTCCCTTTCAGGGACAAAGAACGGCGGCCCTGGCTCAGAACTTATGACCGGCAGCACTAGGGTCACCAGGTGGCCAACAAGTTCACACACGAATCAAGTTCAGCGACCGCGCTGAAGGCCTAATTGATCTCGGCGGTATGAGGCTGCTCGCTAGCGCTATTCGGGTTCTTGCAGGGTCTGGTAGGCGTTGAGTTTGAGGTCGGTGACGGTCTGGGTGCGGCCGGAGGGCCAGCGGATTTCCAGCTTTTCGATCTCGGGGGCGGAACCGAGTCCGAAGAGGAGGCGCGGGTCGTGGGAGGAAAGATAGCTGCCTCCCGCCGAGGCTTCCCGGGTCTGGGCGCGTCCGCCGGCGTGGAGGCGCAGGCGGGCTCCTACGCCGTCGCGGTTCGATGCCGTTCCGCGCAGGCGCAGGCCGATCCAGTTGCGGCCGTCCAGCGGGGTGCGGTTCCAGTAGAGGGCCGGGGCGGAATCGAGGCGGTTGACGACGATGTCGGGACGTCCGTCGTTGTCGAGATCGCCCCAGGCGGCGCCGCGCGAGTTTTCCACCGCCTGGATTCCCGAATCCAATCCCACCTCTTCAAAGCGCTTCCCCTCAAGGTTGCGGAAGAGAAAGTCGCGCTGCTTGTAGGCGGTGCCGATCTGGTAGCGGTCCACCTCGGGATAGACGTGCCCGTTGGCGACGAAGAGATCGGGGAAGCCGTCCAGATCGGCGTCGAAGAAGAAAGTGCCCCAGCTCAGGTACTGCCAGGCGATCTCGGCCACGTTCCAGCGATAGGAAGCGTCCTGGAAGAAGCCTTTTTGATTGAGGTAGAGGGTGTTCTTGTCGTCGGAAAAGTTGGTCTGCAGGAAATCGATCCAGCCGTCGCCGTCGGGGTCTCCCAGCGCCAGTCCCATGCCGGCCTGCTCGTTGCCGTCCTCGTTGAGAGCCATGCCGGCCAGCATGGCCACTTCCTGGAAGCGTCCGCCGCCCTCATTGCGGAAGAGAAAATTGGGACAGGAATCGTTGGCTACAAGCAGATCGGCATCGCCGTCATTGTCGTAGTCGGTCCAGGACGCGCCCAGCCCGTAATAACGCGAGTCGAGACCCAGCCCGGCCGAGTCGGTGACGTCTTGAAAGCGTCCCCCGCCCAGGTTGCGGTAGAGGACGTCGGGGTGCCCCGGCAGTCCTCGCGGGCCGCACTGGACGTCGATGCCCCGGTACTTGCACAGGGCCGTCCGCTGAGGCGGGTCGGAGGGATCGAAGACCACGTAGTTGACCACCGCCAGGTCGAGGCGTCCGTCGCCGTCGTAGTCGCCGAAAGCGGCTGCGCTGCTCCAGCGCGGATCGGCCGTGCCCGAGGACTCGGAAATGTCCTCGAAGGTGCCGTCCCCCCGGTTGCGGTAGAGCTTGTTGGGCCCGAAGCTGGTCACGTAGAGGTCTTGATCGCCGTCGTTGTCGAAGTCGGCCGCCACCGCCCCCATATCCCACAGGCTGCCGGGGACTCCGGCCCTCTCGGTGACGTCCTGGAAGGTGCCGTCCCCGCGGTTGCGGTAGAGGGCGTTGCGCACCGTGCGGCGCCCTTGCAGCACCTCCTCCCAGCGTCCTCCGTTGACCAGGTAGATGTCGAGCCAGCCGTCCCCGTCGTAGTCGAAGAGGGCCACGCCTCCGCTCATCGATTCCAGGATGTATTGCTTTTCTGGGCTGCCGCTGACGTGCTGGAAGGTCAGTCCCGCAGGTGCCGCCCCCTCTTCGAAGCGGAAAGGCGCCGGCTGGGCCGCCAGGACGCCGGCCAAGGCCCCCGCCAACAACACCGGCGGCAGCCTCATGGCTGGTTCCTCTGGCTCTTGGCGTCCTTGATCTGGCGGGAACGCTGGAAGGCTTCCTGAGCCTGCTGGGGAAGGCCTTGAGCCTGGCGCAAGCGTCCCAGGAGCCAATAGGCCTGATCGTTTTCGGGCTCCGACTCCAGCGCCGCCTGAAGGTGCTGGTCGGCTTCCTCATAACGCTCTCCCTGCAAGGCCAGCTTGGCCGCCAGCAGGCGGTATTCGGCGTTGTCAGGACTGATGCGCAGCGCTTGGGCGATCAACTGGCTGCTGCGCTCGTCCTCGCCCCGGTTGGCGAGCAGGTCGGCCAGTTGAAAACAGGTGGCCGCCGACACGGTGCCCAGCGCCAGTTCGGCTTCGAATTCGGCGATGGCCTGGTCGAACTCGCCGCGGCCTCGATGCAACAGCCCGAAGTGGTGGTGAAGCAGCGGTAGCTCAGGATTGAGCCGGCGGGCCTCTTGAAACGACTTGAGCGCGTCCTCGGCAAAGTTCTGGTCGTGCAGGGCCCTCCCCAGGTAAAGGTGGGCCCGGGCCCATTCGGGCTGCATCTCGATGGTCTTGCGGAACTCGGCTTCGGCTTCCTCAAGCTGCTCGTTTTGCAGCAGCGCCAGCGCGTAGTCGTAATGGATGCTGGCGTTTTCGGGCTGACCTTCGACGGCTTTCTTGAGGTAAGGCAGGGCTTCCTGAAAATCGTTGTTGCCGAAGTAAGCCAGTCCCAGCAGATGGTGGAAAGGAGGCGTGGCCCGAGGATCGTCGGCCAGAGGCTTGACGGCCTCGATGGCGGCCTGGAAGTGGCCTCCCCGGAATTCGGCCAAAGCCAGATTGTAGGCCATGCGCGGCGTGTAGCGCGCGATCAGAGCGTCGCGATAAACCTGAGCCGATTTGTCCCACTGTTGGCGCGAGTTGTAGATGTCGGCCAGCATGATGTAGTGGGGCGGATTGGCGCGTCCGCTTTCGATCACTTGCTGCAAGGTCTCCTCCGCCGCCGTCACCTGTCCTTGGCGCAGCTCCAGAGCTGCCTTCCAGTAAGACAGCTCGGGATGATCGGGCGTTTTTTCCAGTTCGCTGTCGAGAATCCGGCGGGCCTCCACCAGGTTGCCCTGGTTGATCAACTGGCCCAGTTGGGGGAATTCCTGGCCCCAAATCCAAGCGACCGCTAGAATGAAGAGCAACGGCGCCCACACCGCCGCCGCCGATAAGCGGGGGCGGGTATTGCGTCCGTCAAACGACGACCATGGAGTTGCCAGCAATCGAATCACGTGGACGGATTATAACAAAAGCCCTGTGCCTGTCAGCCCTGCTCTGCCTCCTCCATGGCTCCGCGGCGCTGGCGGAGGACGGCAGACCGCCCCTGGTGCTGATCACCATCGACACGCTGCGCGCCGACCACGTCTCGGCCTTTCACTCCGAAAGCCCGGTGCAAACCCCCGTCATGGACGCCCTGGCAGCCGACGGAGTGGCCTACTTGAGGGCCTTCACCACCAATCCATTGACGTTTCCCGCCCACGCCTCGCTGATGACCAGCCAATGGCCGATTCAGCACGGGGTCAGGGACTTTACGGGTTACCGCCTTGAAGACGAGGTGCTGACGCTGGCCGAAGTGCTGTCGGGACGCGGCTACCGCACGGCGGCTTTCGTCAGCGCGGCCGTACTCGACCACCGCACCGGCATGGCTCAGGGATTCGACATCTACGACGACGAGTTCGCCGGCGAAGGCTTCCTGGGACAAGGCAACCGGGTGGCCGAGCGTCCCGGACGCCAGACCCTGGACCGGGCACTGCAATGGCTGCAGGAGCAGTCGAGCCAGCAGCCGTTCTTTCTCTGGCTGCACCTGTTCGAGCCTCACGATCCTTACGAGCCGCCCCAACCCTACCGCTCCCGGGCCTCCTCGCCCTACGCCGGCGAGGTGGCTTACAGCGACGCCCTGACCGGCGAGCTGGTGGAGGCCCTGAGGGCCAAGAAGCTCTACCGGCCGGCCCTGATCAGCATGCTCTCAGACCACGGCGAGGGATTGGGAGAGCATGGCGAGTCGCGTCACGGGTTCTTCATCTACCAGAGCACCATGCACGTGCCCTGGATCCTCAAATTTCCCTCCAACCGCCACGCCGGCGCGCGCCCCACCGAGCCCGTCAGCCTGGTGGACGCCTTGCCGACTTTTCTGCAAGCCCTGGAGGTGGAACGCCGCCACTGGCCGCCTCACCTGCAAGGACGCAGCCGCCTGCGCCAGGCCATGGGGCAGGACTCGGGCCGCCTCGAGCCGCTCTATCTGGAGAGCCTCACCCCTCTCAACCAGTTCGGATGGAGCGACCTGCGGGGACTGGTCAGCGGCCGCTACAAGCTCATCGAGGCCCCGCGTCCCGAGCTCTACGACCTGCTGCAGGACCCGCGCGAGCGCCACAACCTGTTCGAGCAGGAGGGTGCCCGCGGCCGCCGCCTGCAGGACGCCCTAAGGGAGTTCGAAGCGCGCTACGCCGCCGCCCGCAACGAGGATGCGTCCGCCGACCCGCAACCCGAGATGGACGCCGAGCTGCAGGAGCGCCTGCGCTCCATCGGCTATGTGGGCACGGCTGCGCCCGCCACCTCCGGCCTGTCACGAGAGGGACTGGCCGATCCCAAGGACAAGATCGAAGCCTACGAGAAGCTGCAGGCGGGAGTCGAGGCTGCCCGTCAGCGACGCTGGACCGAGGCTCTGGCCTTGCTGCAACGGGCTCACGAGTCCGCTCCCGAGGCCCCGGCCATCCTGTCCAGCCTGGCCTTGACCAGCCGCGATGCCGGACGTGCCCAGGAGGCCCTCAAGTGGTTCCGCCAAGCGCTTGAGGCCGTTCCCGACGACCACTACCTGCGCCTGCAGATGGCCCAGTATCTGTTGCGTCTGAGGCAAGACGACGAGGCCCGGCTGCAGTTCGAGGCCATCCTGCAAACCCGGCCCCGCCATTTCCTGGCCCATTTCAACCTGGGCGTCCATCACGCCCGTTCAGGCGACTTCGAGACCGCGGCCCGCTACCTGAGTCAGGCTTTGGACATCCGCGACGACGCCGAGGCCGCGCGCATGCTGGGACTTTGCCAGATCCAGTTGAAGCGGCTGCCCGAGGCCGAGGCGTCGCTTCTGACTGCTCTTGAACTGGCCCCTGAGAATCCCGCCGTACACGCCAATCTGGCCTCCCTCTACAGCGCCCTCGGGGATAGCGAGAAGGCCCTGCAACACCAGCGCAAGGCTCGTTCGTTGGCCGGGAAAAATCCCTGAGATCAGCGAGAAAAAGCCGAAATTCGCCGCTCAAACGCCTCCCGGCGCGTTATGGGAGGTATGAGAAGGATCGAATTAAGCGCCCTGCAGGGCGCCCTCAAGGTGCTGGGGAGGACGCTGCTGCGAGGCTTGGCGCCCCAGAGCTGCGTCCTTTGCGGCGACTGGGTTGAGGCTGAGGACCTGCGTCCGCTCTGCCGTCCCTGCCGGCAGGACTTGCCGCCCATTCCGCCTCGGATCTGCCACTGCTGCGGCATTCCGGTCGGCGGCAACCTGCTGGACCGGCTGGTCTTCTGCAGCGCCTGCCGCAGCGATCCGCCCAGCTTTCTCAAAGCCCGCTCCTTCGGACTCTATCGCGGCCCGCTTCGGCGTCTGGTGCGAAGTTACAAGTTCGATGGAATGCGCCGGATAGCTCTGCCCCTGGCTGAACTGCTGTGGGAGTCCTACTGCCGCCACGACTTCGAGGCCCGCGCCCTGGTCTGGGTGCCCTCTCATCCCAAACGCGTCCGCCGCCGCGGCTTCGATCACATGCGGCTGTTGGGAGAAACCTTCGCCCAACGCTGCCGGCTGCCGCTGTTGAACGGTTTCAAGCGGGTCCGCCATACCCCAGCCCAGAGCGGCCTCAGCCGCCGTCAGCGCCGCATCAACCTGTCCAACGCTTTCGACCTCGATGCCCCCGCCGACGGAAGCCGGGTGCTCCTGCTGGACGACATCTACACCACCGGGACAACCCTGCAAGAAGCTTCCTCGACCCTACTTCGAAGCGGTGCCGCCTCGGTGGAAGTTCTCACCGTGGCCCGCGTTCCGCTCTACTCCACGCCCGACTGGTCAAGCGTCGCCGATAACAGGCGCGACGGCTTCACCGACAGCTTTCCAGAAAGGATCTCGACATGATGAAACTGCTCTTGACTGCGCTTCTGGCCTCCACTGCCCTGCCTGACCCCGACGGACTGCACCGCCGCGTGATGTGCACCGTAGAGGACGCGGCAGGATGGCACATGCACCTGCGTCTGGACCGCGACGCACTTCTCTTAGGCCTGGAACGGCGCCTGCTGGCAGAAACCCGCTTGCGGCGCCCTCAGGCGGGGGCCGAGACGGCTTTGGTAAAGGTGGAGATACTCAACGAGGCGGGGGAGCGCTTGTGGCGGCAGCCTCAGTCTCTGCCCTGCGACCGGGAAGGAGCCTACTGTCAGCTCCGCTGGGAGGTAGAGGCTTCGTCCCTGATGCTTCCCGGCCTCTACCGCCTGCGGACGAGTTGGCCCGAGGCAGGGTTGGAACTGACGCTCGACTTTCGCCTGCGCCCAATAAAAAAGGGACGGCCGCACACAGCGGCCGCCCCGGGGCATGCTAACGGAGGATGCCCTATCAAATTTTCTTGTAGGACTTCTTTAGCGCCTTGGCGACTTTCTCGACCTCGCGGGCCAGTTCAGGAGCAGAGGGCTCCTGATACTCTTCAACCGAGATGGTGCGGAAGTCGTCGCGGTTGCGCAATTGGTCCAGTTGCGACTGGAGTTCGTTGACCTTCAGGACCAGATCGGCCAGGAGAAGTCGAAAGTCCTCGATGTCACGGGCTTTGTCGAACTTCTCCACATCCATGTCTTCACGCGGATCGATGAATCCCAATTGGTAGTCATCGGAGATCTCTTTGGAGTTCTCGAGGATGTAGCTGAGCCCGCGCTTGAAGGTTTCACGGAACTCGTCACGGGTAATGTTGCCGGCTTCGTATTCCGCCAGAGAGTCCTGCAATACCCTTACTTGTGACGCCAGACTCGCGGCCAATTGATCAGCTTCGGCCAAGGCCAAATTAACGACGTCGCCGCTGAGCACGGTATCTCCCAGCGCGTAGCGGGCCAGAGCCGCGTCGGCGATAGCTCCGTAACGGCCCCAGTTATAACGCGTCAGTCCCGAGATGAACTGAGAGCACCGGCTGATGTGACTGCCATGGTGATAGTGCCACAGGTACGGGTTGTAAAAGTCGATGAAATAGGACAACCGGTCGTAGCAGAAATTGGTGCGGCCCAGAGCGCTGGCCGGATAGCGCCAGTAGAGTCCTGTGGCCGGATCATAGAAATAGACCCAATAGAAGCCCGATGGGTAGTAGGGCTGCGGCCGGTGCCAGGAGTGGTTGTCTCCGTTAATCCAGCCGTTGCCCGAGTTGGCATCGCCGTTCCCGGCTCCCTCGTCCCCTTCGGAAGGAGTATTCCCGGTGGGGAGATTGGGATTCAGGGCGGGACGCCGGTCCCCGTCGGGCGTGGGCCTCAGGATCGGAATATCGGTGATCTCGGAACGGCTCTCCCCGTTGGGATCCCGGAAGGTGAATACGGTGCCGTTGGACAGGTTGGGACGCCCCCTCAGGTTGCTGTCGCCGGCTGGACGCACGGTGGGACGAGCATGGGCGGGCGAGGGGCTGACCCGGGCCGGATTCACATTAGGCCTTGCACGCACCGAAGGCCGGCTTGAAGGACGTGTCGTCGAGGGACGTACCGAAGGCCGGGTCGAGGGTCGGTAAGAAGGCCGGGCTGAAGGCCGAGCCGTGGGCCGCGTCGCAGGACGCACTGCCGGACGCGGGGCCGGACGCGACTGCGGACGTACCGTCGGCTTGGGCGTAGTAGGCCGTTGCTGCGGCCGCTCCTGAGCCCAAAGAGCAGCGGGCATGAAGAGTGCAACAGCCATCAAGTAACTTAAGTTCCGTCTTAGCGACCTCATCAGGGACCTCCTGATCCGCCCTCCGCGATTCTCAGGCGGGCGATATTGCGCTGATCAACCTGCGTCCATCGGAACCACGACGGTTCAATGGGAGACAACCTCGTTTACATAGATGGTTGTCGCGGGCAATCGGTTCACATCTGAGAGTCTCAGAGCGCAACTTTCTTGCCCGGTTCCCTGCCCTTAGTGCTGCCGGTCATAAGTTCTGAACCAGGCCGTCGTTTTTTGTCCCTGTAAGGGACAGATCCGCCACCCCGGCGACTGTGTTAGAAGTCAAGTCCGGGCTCGCTGAAGGCGAGCGATTCGTCAGCCCAGGGTCAGCCCCGGCGAGCGCCAGCGAGACGGCGACGCCACCCTGGGTTTCAGACGGCCAATGTGCGAACGCTTCTGAAAGCGTGGGATAACGCCACAGGGTGGCTCAAAACTTCTGACGCACTGCACTTAGTTTATCGCCGGGAGAGGTCGCTTGGCAAATGATCACTCCACCCAAACACGGAACCAGCCTTCGTCGCCCCGGATCTCGAGCAGTTCGCTGGGCCCCAGATCCCTGAGGGCCTTGACCAGATCCTCAAGTTTGACGTCGCCGTCCCCGCCGATGTCCTGAAGGCTGGCGTCCTCGTCGAAGGAAGCCAGCAGCTCGACCAATGCCAGGGGAACGGAAATGGTCAATTCCTCGCTTTGGGGCCCGCCCATCTCCATTTTGAGATAGCGGTTTTGCTGGGACTGGGCGGAAGCCCTCCTGTTGGAGCGAGTGGCAGAAGCCGAGGGGGTTTGCGCGCCGGGACGCTTCACCACCTTCATAACGGCCGCCAGATCGCGGTCCTGCGGTCCCAAACCCGCCAAAGCCTGCACGGGGACAAGCCAGGTCATCAAGGTTGCAGCCAGTGTCAAAGCAATGCTTTTCATCACGATGGTCTCCTCGCCTACTTTACTCAATCCAGATGCGGAAGTAACGGTCACTGGAGCGGAACTCCAGCACGTTGGTCTTGCTTTCCAGCAGTTCTTCGAGCAGCTTCTCGGCGTCGCCGATGCCGTTTCGCTCCAGTTCATCCTTGGCATCGCGGGGTATGGCCTGAAAGAGAGCCCGGGCCAGCGAGAGCGGCAAACTCAGAGAGACCACTTCTTCGCCGTCGGCCTCGATCTTGATGCGCAGACGCCTGCCTTGGGTGCCGGCGGAGGAGCCGCTGTTGGAAGGCGACAGGCGGGGGTCGATGCGCAGCAGGGCCAAAGTGGCACGATTGCGCAGGTCTTCATCCGCTTCTTTTTCGAGGATCTCTCTCAGCACCGGCACGGCGCGGCTGGCCACCGACTTGTCGTCGACGTAACTCAGTCGCAAGGCCGCATAGTAGCGGGTGCGCCGGTTGTCTTTGCCCAGTTCATCCAAGGCCCGTCCGATATAGTCGGTGTCTCCCTGCTGCCACAGTTCCACCGCCAGATCGATGATGGAAAGGCGGGCCTGCTCTTCCAGCGTGTCGTTGAGACCGGCTTGCCTGGCCGCCTCAAAGCGCCTCAAGGACTCGGCGCGCCGCTCCAGCCCCTGCAAAGCGTCGGCTTCATAGTAGATGGCGTGGGCTTTCCTGCGGTCGTCTGGAAAGTCCCTCTGCAGGCGGCGGGCCTTGCCCAAGGCCTCTTCCCAGTTCTGGTCGAAGAGAGCCACCTTGATTTCCAGCAGCAGTTGGTCAGCATCGGACTGGGCTGCGGCAGAGGCCGCCAGGGCGCACACCAGTGCCGCAGTCAGCAGCAGTGAAAGGACCTTGTCCATCAGATGGCAGCCTCCTTGCTGGCCATGCGCAGGCGCATCAGGGTGGACCGCGAATCGATCAGGTGTCGCCACTGCTCGATCTGTTGGGCGTCCACGCAGTTGTCGGCCGCCGCCACATCCACCAGCACCAGCTCAAGCTCGTCGCAGAGTTTGCGCACGCCGCCGTTTCCAGGACGCGAGAGGTGGGTTTCCAAAAGCTGTTTCTCAAAGAGCAGGCTCTCGGCCAGGCGCCTTTCGTAAGCGATCTCGACCTGGTTGCCGTCGTTGCAGTCGCGAACCGTGTCCATCAGGGCAGCCAGCACCAACTGGCTGCGTTCCAGATAGCGCAGGATCTCCTCACGGGAGGATTCGATCTCGACTTGACGCAACAGTTCCTGCCCCGCCTGCGAGGCTTGCACTTGCCCCTTGGAGCCGTCGGGCTGCAAGGCGGGAGCGCCGCCCGGCGGAGTCAGTCCCTTCCACAGCAGCACGGCCGCCAGCAAAGCTGCAGCCACCGCCGCCAGATGGATCCAGGGACGGTGGCCGACCGGCGCGGGACTCATCTGCCCTTGCAGACGGCTCAACAGTTCTTCTTCCACTCCCTGGGAAGAGCGCTCGGCTTGCCCGGCCCAATCCTCCAGGCCGCGGCGCAGGATCTCCGCCTGGTGGAGGGCGGCGGCGCAGGAACGGCACTGGGACAGGTGTCTCCGGTCCTCTTGCGAGGCGCCGATGGGGGAGGAGTCGGCCAAGCCTGCGGCGTAGGCGTCGATGCGTTCTTGAATCTGCCGGCAGTGCCTCATGTGACTTCTCCCTCCAGTTCCGACAGAGCCTCGCGCAGGCGCCGGATGGCGGTGTGCAGGGTCGATTTTACCGCTCCCAGGCTAATGCCCAGGGCTTGGGCGATCTCTTCCAGTTTGAGTCCGCTGAGGAGGCGAAGTTGCACGACCTGCCTCTGCCGCCGGGGCAATTGCTCGACCGCTTCCTGCACTTTGAGCATCGCTTCGTTGCGCCGGGCCGCCCGTTCCGGATAATTGGGCCGAAAGCCGGCGGGGGGCGAGACCCATTGCTCCTTCAATTCCACCGAAGCCGCATGCACCTTGTAGTTCTTCTTGCGCAAGTGATCATGAAAGATATTGTGGGCGATGCGAAAGATCCAGGGGGCCAGGGGCGCCTTGGGGTTGTACAGGTGGGCTTTCTGGTGGATGCGCATCAACACCTCTTGGGTCAGGTCGAGAGCGTCCTCGCGATTGCGGGCCCAGCCGTAGAGATACTTGAAGATACGGCGGCCAAAGCGGTCCACCAAGAGCCGCATGGCTTCCGGATCGCCCCGCTCCAGGGCTTGCATCAGCTCGAGGTCCGTCATGCGGGCACCGTTTGCGGCCTGTTGGGAAGTCCCGGAGTCCGCTGCTGCGGACGTCCAACCGGGGAATGGTATTACAGCACCGCTCATGCCGGCCTTCGACTCCCGCGGCTCATCAACTCGACTCCTTTCAAAATTAGCAGCTTCAGGCAGCACCGCTCGAACCTTCGAGGGGCCGTCGTAGAAGTGAAACGGAAAGGGGACGCAAAAGGTTGCCCCGGAGAGCGCTTTTTTTCAGGGCTTTCAATGCCTGGGCAGGGGTTCCAACCTGGACAAGAAGTGGTATAATTTCCCGCGACAACCCTAAGTCATTCGATGTGCTTCGCTGCCTTCAGAGGCGCAACAGGTCATGAAGATATCCGACATCGCTCAGTCGCCTCCGCCCACCTGCAAGGCCACCTCCATGGTCGACGAGGCGGTTCGAGTCATGCAGAACGCCCGCGGAGGGGCCGTGGTGGTGATCGACAACGGGCGAGTACGGGGCATCTTCACCGAACGCGACGTGTTGCTGCGCGTGGTGGCGGCCTCCAAGGATCCCGAAAGCACCTTGGTGCGCGAGGTGATGACCTCGGCGGTGGAAACCGTCCATCAGGACAGCGAGGCCCTGCGCGGACTGGAACGTATGGTTTCACGCCACATCCGCCACCTGCCGGTGGTGGATGAGAATGAAAACCTGGTGGGACTGGTTTCCATGCGCAACATCCTGCTCAACCATTTCGACATGCTGCTGGAAAAAGCCTCCCAAAAGTAGCCCCGCCGCCCAAATTTATGAGCATTTCGCCCGCTACTCCCGACCGGCTGCTTCTCGGACCCGGACCGTCCAACACCCACCCCCGCGTACGCGAAGCCCAGAGCCGTCCGCTGCTGGGCCATCTTGACCCGGCCTTTCTGGAGGTCATGAACGAAGTCCAGGATCTGCTGCGCTACGTCTTCGAGACCAGCAACCGCATGACCATTCCCATCTCCGGCACGGGCAGCGCCGGGATGGAGTGCGCCGTCTGCAATTTCGTGGAAGAGGGCGATTCGGTCCTGGTGGGCGTCCACGGCGTTTTCGGCGCACGCATCGCCGAGTGCGCGCGGCGGGCCGGCGGAGAGGTCCACACCGTCGAGGCGCCCTTCGGCGAGCCTCTCGACAGCGCCGACCTGCAACGGTCCGCAGAGGAACACCGTCCCAAGATCATTGCCGTGGTGCAGGCCGAGACCTCCACCGGAGTCCTGCAGCCGCTGGAACCGATCCGCAGTATCTGCGACCTCTACGACGCCCTGCTCTTGGTGGACGCCGTCACATCTCTGGGAGGACATCCGGTGCGGGTCGACCACAACCGTATCGACATCTGCTACAGCGGCACCCAAAAGTGCCTGAGCTGCCCTCCGGGACTGGCCCCCCTGACGGCCTCGGAAGAAGCCATGCTCAAGCTCTCCTCCCGCCGCCGTCCTGTGCGCAGTTGGTATCTCGACCTCAGCCTGCTGGCCAGCTATTGGGGAAGCGACCGTGCCTACCACCACACGGCTCCGATATCGATGAACTACGCCCTGCGAGAAGCCCTGAGGCTGGTCCACGAAGAAGGTCTGCAGACCCGCTGGGGCCGCCACCGCTCGGCCCACCAGGCACTGGTGGCCGGAATCGAGGCCATGGGCTTGAAGATGCACGTGGAAGAGCCCTACCGCCTCTGGCCCCTCAACACCGTGTCCATCCCCGAGGGGATCTCCGACGCCGACGTGCGCAAGCGCCTGCTCTCGGAGTTCAACATAGAGATCGGCGGCGGACTGGGGGCCTTGGCCGGCAAGGTCTGGCGCATCGGCCTGATGGGCCACAACGCCACCCCCCGCAACGTCCTCTTCTTCCTCCACGCCTTGGAACAGTGCCTGCAGGCCGAGGGCTTCTCCCTAACCCCAGGCGCCGCCCCCCAAGCCGCCAGCACCGCCTTCCAACACCCCGCCCCCGTCGAGTGAATCCCCGGCGACCCTTGGAAGAAGCCTGGGAAGGGCTGCCCGCCTGCCAGAAAGCAACCTGCCTCATAGGAGCGACGGGAGACACGCCTGGTGGGAAGCCTCTCCCGCTGCAACTTCTTGGTACCGTCAGGTCCCTGGAAAGCGGAAGGAGTCCGGTGAGGGCCGCCTGCCTGCCAGAAAGCAACCTGCCTCATAAGAGCGACGGGAGACACGCCTGGTGGGATGCCTCTCCCCACTGCAACTTCTTGGTACCGTCAGGTCCCTGGAAGGCGGAAGGAGTCCGGGGAGGGCCGCACGCCTGCCAGAAAGCAACCTGCCTCATAAGAGCGACGGGAGACACGCCTGGTGGGAGGCGCATCCTTGCGGCGATGGAGGCAACCTTGCAACCGGAGCTAAGTAGGCCAGTCCAAGGCGGGGGAGCAACCTGAATGCAAAGAGTTAACCTTTGACCTTGCCGCAAGTCTGCACTGGTTCGCCAAAAACGGGCCTTCCCTCCATCGCCGCAGGGATGCGCCTCCCACCAGGCGTGTCTCCCATCGTTCGCTTGAGTCAGGTTGCTTTCTGGAAGGTGGTTTGGCCTCCCAGACTCCTCCCACCATCAGAGGACCGGCTCAATTGCGCAGCCCTCCATAGCCTTGGCTACGGAAGGCCGCCAGGATGCGCTCCACAAGATTCAAGGTGGGTCATGAGACTCAGTTCACGACTCGGCCCGCTGGGAGGCGTAAAAGGCCTGGTTGTGCAGTTTGGAGGCGGCCGGGTGGTCGAGGAGGAACTGGCAGGCGGGATGAAACTGCAGGGCCGAGGCGGGGACCATGGCGGTGACCGGACCCTCGGCGGCCTGGGCTACCGCCTCGGCCTTGGCTTCTCCGAAGGCCAGCAGCAGGCAGCGGCGGGCCTGCATGATGGTTCCGATGCCCATGGTGATGGCCGAGGAGGGCATGGGTTCCTGATGGAAGTGACAGCGGTTGTCCTTCAGCGTCTGCGCGGCCAGCGGAGTGACCCGCGTCCGCGAGGCCAGCGAAGAGGAGGGCTCGTTGAATCCGATGTGGCCGTTGCGTCCGATGCCCAGCAACTGCAGGTCGATGCCCCCCGCCCGCTCGATGGCCCGCTCGTAATCGGCGCAGGCCTGCGACATGTCCTGGGCCTGTCCGTCGGGAATGTGGGTGGCGCGAAGATCGATGTTGACCAAGTCGAAGAGATGCTCGCGCATGAAGCGGTGGTAGGAGTCGGGATGCTGAGGATCGAGACCGACGTATTCGTCGAGGTTGAAGGTCGTCACCCGGCTGAAGTCAAGCCCCTCTTGGCGATGCAGGCGCACCAGTTGACGATAGAGGGCCAGCATGGTGTTGCCGGTGGCCAGTCCCAGCACGGCGTCGGGCTTGTCGGCCAAGAGCCGCGCGATGGCTGCGGCCGCCACCACCGTGGCCTCTTCAGCACTGTCGTGAATGAGGACTTCCATGTCCGTTCCTCGCGATGAGCATCAAAGATCGAGAGGTTCAGGGGCCTGCCCGCCTCCCTGAGCGTACAAGTCCATGGCCTGGTCGACGCTGAGCCCGTCATGCACGAGTCCGCCCAGGGCCGAGGCCATGGCGGCGGGGTCGTTGTCGCCGGGAAAGAGGATGTTGCGACCCACCAGCACGCCGCGGACGTTGCCCGCCGCACTCATTCCGGCGGCGAATTCGCTGATCACCTCGCGCGGGTCGTCCCTCGATCCGCCGCCCAGCATGAGCAAGGGGCAGGTGGAGGCACGAGCCACCGCAGCATAGTCTTCGACATAGGGCACCTTGAGCCAGAGCAGCCGCGAGGAATTGCCCAGAGCCGTGGCCACGCCGATGATGCGGGCCATGGCCTGGGCCGTCTTGATGACCTTGTACTTGCCCTCCACCCGCTCCACCGGCAGCGGTTCCAGGAAGGCCGTAACGCCCGCCTCCGCAAGCTGGCGCAAAGCCTCGGCGCAGGCCTGAATGGTAGCGCCCGAATCGGGGTTGTCCAGGTCGAGGCGGAACATCATCTTGGCGCCGTCGATGCGCATGCGCTTCAACTCCGAGGCCTGGTAGGCCCCGAAGCGGTCGTTCATCTCGAACGAAGCGCCGGCCAGTCCGCCCCGGTTCATGCAGCCCACCATCACCTTGCCGTCCAGAAAGGACTCCCCGCGGCGGCGGCGCATGAAGGAGCTGAGTATGAGCAGTTCGTCGAGGACGTCGGGCGTGGACATGATGCCGTCCACATTGGGCTGGGTGAGCAGGCGCAGGATGCGCGCCAGGTATTGGCGGCGCACCGACATGGCCAGCGGATCCCCGGCCGCGGCTGTCACAAAACGTCCCGGGTGATCAGCCGCCACGATCACCAGGCGTCCGTCGTTGGTCAAGTGCGGACGGATGCGGCGGGCGGCGGCCTCCTGCAAGACCCTGGAAGGCTCGTTGACCCGCACCTCGGTGATGCGGTCCATGACTTGGCCGGGAAGAAACTCCTCGGCCTTGAACTGCGCACTCATCTTCATATCTCCCTCACAACCCGATCTGGTCGTGCAGATAGCGCCGCGAAGCCAAGGAACTGTCCAAGGCTGTAGGCAGGCTGGTGTGGTCGGTCTCCACGATAACCCAGCCGCCCCACTTTTTCTCTCGCAGCAGGGAGAAGAGGGCCGGAAAGTCGATGTCGCCCCGGCCCAATTCCGTCCACACGCCCAAGGCGCAGGCCTGCCGGTAGTCGAGCCTCTCGCGGCGTGCCTTGTCGACGATTTCTCTGCGGACGTCCTTGATGTGCAACGATCCCATGCGGTTGAGATAGCGTTCGATGAGGGGCAGAGGATCGCCGCCCCCGTAGAAGAGGTGGCCGGTATCCGGCCCCAGCAACACCAGACCCGGGTCGGTGGCCTCCATCAGCCGATCGATCTCGTGAGGAGCCTCGATATAGGTGGCCACGTGGGGATGGAAGCACAGGGTGATGCCGTAGGACTTCCACAGCCGGGCGATCTTGTCCAGCATCCTGGCCATGCGCTCGAATTCCCGCTGGGAAAGAGCGGTCTCGGTGTCGGGACGGATGCGTCCGGCCAGGGCGTGGCGCTCGGGAGGCGAAACGTAGGCGCTGACGAAGAGGCAGTCCTGTCCAGCGGCCCGGGAGAACTCGGCCTGGGCGCGGGCGTCCGCCAGGATGGCGGACTCCTGCTCGGCCAGGTGAAAGTGGGCATGGAAGAATCCCGAAGCGATCTCGAGTCCTAAGCGGGAAGCGATCTCCAGCGCCCGCTGCGGCGTCAAGCCCTCCTGACGGTCGAGGTTGACGGCGGGATAGCAGGCGTCCGCCGCCTCCCGCGCCCTCTCTTCGAACGACTTGAAAAGCAAAGTGTCGGAAATCGCCAAAGGCGTCGTATCGGCGTTGAGCGCCAAGCGAAGAGCCTGGGGCATGTTCATACTCCGTTTCAGTGGCCTGATAAGAGCATGAGATCCGGAAAGACCCTTCCTGTGCCTTTCGTGATCTAGAATTTTCTCGACCAATCTTTGGGCCAACGTTCCACCACCACTTTCTTCTGGGTGTAAAAGTCGACGGCATCCCGGCCCTGGCCGTGGAGGTCGCCGAAGAAACTGTCTTTCCATCCGGAAAAGGGGAAATGGGCCATGGGGGCCGCCACTCCCAGGTTGATGCCGATGTTGCCCACGTCCGCCTCGTGACGGAACTTGCGGGCGGCCGCCCCGCTCTGGGTGAAGAGGCAGGCCATGTTGCCGTAGGCGCCGCTGTTGACCCATTCGATGGCCTGCTCGATGGTTTCGGCTTGCACCAAGCTGAGGACGGGTCCGAAGATCTCCTCACGCGAGATGGGGTTGTCGGCGCTCACGCCGCCGATCACCGTCGGACGCAGGAAGTTCCCCTGCTCGTAGCCGTCGATGCGGGCCTGACGCCCGTCCACCAGCAGGCGTCCGCCTGCCTGGACGCCCTGCTGGATGAGCGACTCGATGCGCTCTTTGCTCTGGGGAGTGATGACGGGGCCCATCTCGACTCCTTCCTGCAGGCCGTAGCCGACCTTGCGTTGGCCGGCCAGACCGACGATGGCCTCGGTGAAGGACTTCTCGGCCCCGCCCACAGTGATGGCCACCGAAGCCGCCAGACAGCGCTGGCCGGCGCATCCGAAGGCCGAGTCGGCGGCAATGCGGCTGGTCATCTCCATGTCGGCGTCGGGTAGCACGATGATGGGATTCTTGGCCCCGCCCTGGCACTGGGCCCGCTTGCCCTTGGCGGCGGCACGCGCATAGACCGCGCGCGCCACGGGAGTCGATCCCACGAAGCTGACGGCGCTGATGCCGGGATGGTCCAAAATGGCCTCCACCGTGGCCCTGGATCCGTTGACGACCTGAACCACGCCCGGCGGCATTCCGCTGCGCTCGATCAGCTCGGCAAGGCGGGCCACGGTCAGGGGGTCGCGCTCGCTGGGCTTGAGAATGATGCAGTTGCCGCAAGCCACCGCATAGGGCAAAAACCAGAGCGGAATCATGGCCGGGAAATTGAAAGGCGTGACGGCGGCCACCACTCCCACCGGTTGGCGGATCATGATCTCGTCGATGCCGCGGGCGATATCTTCGCTGTTGTAACCCTGCATGAGGACGGGAATGCCGCAGGCCACTTCCACGTTCTCGATGCCCCTTTGCAGTTCGCCGCGGGCTTCCTCGAGGGTCTTTCCGCACTCCTCGGTGATGCAGCGGGCCAGGCTGTCGCGCTCCTCCTCCAACAACTGCTTGAGCTTGTAGAGGTGCTGGACCCGCTCGCCGGGCGGGGTGCGCCGCCATTCGGGAAAAGCTTCTTGGGCGGATTTGACCGCCTTGTCGACGTCCGCGGCGCCCGACAGCGGCACCCTCACCAGTTCCTTGGCTGTGGCGGGATTGTGCACGGTCACAAAGTCGCTCGCGTCCGCCTTCCGGCGGCTTCCGCCTATGTAATTGGGCAAGATTTCAGCTTGACTCATAGCGATTCGACATCCTTGCTTGCCGCGGCCACGGAGACGCGGCGGGGACTGGGCTCGGGATGGGCTTGCAGCATCGACTGCAGTTGGCCTTCACGCGGCATGGCGTCGGCGCACATCAATTGGCTCACGACCAGGGCCGCGGCGGCGTTGCCCTGGCGCAACGACTCGGCCAAGGAGAGTCCCCGCACCTGTCCATGCAGGAATCCGGCCGCGAAACCGTCCCCGGCGCCGATGGTGGAAACCACCGGCACCTCGAAAATGGGCAGGAACCAGCTCTCCCGGCGGGTCGCCGCCAGGGTCCCTTCCGAGTCGAGTTTGGCCACGACGGTCGAGGGGCCGCTGTGGAGGAGAAAATCGATGGCCCGTTCCCGGGGACTGCCTCCAACCAAATGCAATTCCGCCTGGTTGGCCAGCAGCAAATCAATGAAAGGCAAAGCCAGCCGGCAATAAAGAGCCGCTTCCTCTTCTTTTTCCCAGGACATTTCACGGTAGTCGACGTCGAAAGCCACGGTCACGCCTTGGCGCTTGGCATGCTCCATGGCCCTGAGGGTGGACTCGCGCGAAGGGGACTGGCAAAGGCTGGTACCGTTGGTAACGAGGAGGCGGCAGTTGCTGATGGCTTGCAGATCGTCCTCTTGCAGACGCAACTGGGTATCGGCTGCTTGAGTCCTGTAAAAGACCTGGGGGAAGCGGTCGGGAGGCGAGGTCTCGCACAGACACAGCGACGACTGATAGCCCTGCAGCCGCCGTACCCGCTCGGTCGAGATCCTCTCCTTTTGCAGGTATTCGATGAGGAAGTCGCCCAAGGCGTCGTCGCCCACACATCCGATCATGCTTGCTTGCAGTCCCAGACGGGCCAATCCGACCGCCATGTTGGCCGACGACCCGCCCAAGTGGCGGCTGAAACGGCTCACGTCCTTGAGGGCGACGCCTCTCTCTTCGGCGAAGAGGTCGTAGCCGATTCGTCCCATGACCGCGACGTCCATACTGCCTGATCCGTCCTTCGGCGGCATTCCGCCTTACAAGAAAAAGCGCTCCTTGCGCCGCTGCTTTTCGTACTCGCGCCGCGCCTCTTCGACTTCATCGATCTGCGACACTTCGGCCACCGGAACGTCCCACCAGGTTTCGTAGGAGGGGACGCCCTTCTCCTTGTCGACGGGAATGACGACGGCCGCCGTGCGGTCGGATTGCTTGGCCTGCTCCAGGGCCCGGTCGAGTTCTTCGATGCTATTGGCGCGGAAAACGCGGGCGCCCAGACTCTCGGCATTGGCGGCGTAGTCGACGGCCAAGAGGGGTCCGTCCAACTGGCCGCTCTCGGGGTCGCGCTGCTTGTAGTCGGTTCCGAATCCCCCCGAACCCAGCGACTTCGAGAGTCCGCCGATGCTGCCGAAGCCATGGTTGTCGAGCACCACGATGATGAGCTTGCGCCCTTCCTGGATGGAAGTGACGATTTCTGAAGACATCATCAGATAGGAACCGTCGCCCACCATCACGAAGACCTCTCTTTCGGGAGCGGCCATCTTGATGCCCAGCCCCCCGGCCACTTCGTAGCCCATGCAGGAGTAGCCGTATTCCAGGTGGTATCCCTTGCGGTGGCGGGTGCGCCACAGCTTGTGCAGGTCTCCGGGAAGACTCCCCGCCGCGCACACCACCACGCCCTCGTCGCCGGCGGCCCGGTTGACCGAGCCGATGACGGCGCTTTGGCTGACGGGCGGATCATGGCGCAAGTTGAAAAGACGATCGTTTTCCTGCTCCCAGAAAGCCTTTTCCTCTTTCACTTTGGCGGAGTAGCCGGCGTCTGCCTTGAAGTCGGCTTCCATCAGGTCCTGCAGGGCGGTGCGGGCGTCGGCCAGCAGCGGGAGTCCGGAGTGCTTGGCGGCATCCAGGCCGGTCAGGTTGATGTTGATGAAGCGGACTTGAGGATGGCGAAAAGCCGTCTTGGAAGCCGTGGTGAAGTCCGAGAGGCGGGTTCCCACGGCGATCACCAGATCGGCCTCGGCCGCCAGCCGATTGGCTCCCCGCGTCCCGGTCACTCCCAGGGCGCCCAAGTTGAGAGGATGATCGAAGGCTAAAGAGCCCTTGCCCGCCTGGGTCTCGGTGACGGCGATTCCGGTCTTTTCGGCCCATTGCCGCAGAGCTTGGTCGGCGCCGCTGTAAAGCACGCCGCCGCCGGCCACGATGAGCGGACGCTTGCAGGATTCGATCCAATCCATCGCGATCTTGAGGAGTTGGCGGTCGGCCCGGGGACGCTGAATGTGCCAGACGCGTTCTTCGAAGAGCCGGGAGGGATAGTCGTAGGCCTCGCTTTGCACGTCCTGGGGCAAGGCCAGCGTCACGGCTCCGGTCTCGACAGGCGAAGTCAGCACGCGGACGGCTTCAAGCATGGCCGTGGGGAGCTGGTCCGGACGGTTGATGCGGTCCCAGTAGCGGGAAACCGGCCTCAAGCAATCGTTGACCGAGACGTCCTGAGAGTGCTCCGACTCCAACTGCTGAAGCACCGGAGCCACGTTGCGGCGGGCGAAGATGTCTCCGGGCAATAGCAATACCGGCAGACGATTGACGGTGGCCGTGGCCGCGCCCGTCACCATGTTGGTGGCGCCCGGACCGATGGAGGAGGTACAGGCGAAAACCGAGAGGCGGTCCTTCATCTTGGCGTAAGCCGTGGCGGCGTGGACCATGGCCTGCTCATTGCGGGCCAGATAAAATGGGAAGTCGGGATTCTCCTGCAGAGCCTGACCCACTCCCGCCAGATTGCCGTGTCCGAAGATGCCCCAGCAACCGGCAAAAAGCGGCTGACGGCTACCGTCGCGGCTTACAGACTGCCGCTTGAGAAAGCGGATCAAGGCTTGGGCAACGGTCAGGCGCTGGGTGGTCATGGCTTGCCCTGTACGATAGCCGCCTCGGCGGCTGCGGGACGCGGCACCACCGGCAAGCGGGGGTCGGGCGCCGGCCAATTGGCCTTGAGTTGAGCGTACTGGGGATCATCGCAGGAGGCCATGGATCGACGATCTCCGGCCAGGAAGTTGAGATAGTAGGCGTGGTAGCCGTAGGCCGTCACGAAGGGATGATAACCGCGCGGTATCATCATCAGGTCCTGGTCGGTAACCCGCACCGTCTCGTCCAGCGAGCCGTCGCCGCTGTAGACGCGTTGAAAGCCGTAGGCCTCGGGTTGCTGAAAACGGTAGTAGTAGACTTCCTCAAGCTTCACTTCGCCGGGAGGCCGCTCTTCGTCGTGCTTGTGGGGCGGATAGCTGGACCAGTTTCCGCTGGGCGTGTAAACCTCGCACGCCAGCAGCCGGTCGGCGGGAAACTCGGGCGGCACGATGTCGACGATCTGGCGGCTGGCGTTGCCGCCTCCCCTGATCTCGTATCCGCAGTCCTGGGGTCGGATGACGCGGGACGGCAGGGACTTGCGGGCCGGAGCCCAGCCTTGCGCCAGTTCGCAGTCCTCCAGCGCTGTCAGTTGCCAGGAGGTTTCACGCCCAATGTAGGCGGCATGAGGATAACTGTCGAAGACGTTGAGCCGGGGCCCTAGCTGCTGTCCCGCTTCCCCGTTGAAGGAGATGCGGCAAGTTCCGGCCTGCAGCACCAGGCAGTGCTCCTTCTCGCCCGTCTCTCCCGACCAGCTTTGCCCGGCCTTCAGCTTATGGGCGCTGAACCCGAGCAGGCGCCATCCCGCTCGCTGCGGATCGACGTCCACAACGACCCCATTGCGGCGAGGAGCCTCCCTGTCCGGGCGAAGAAGCAATTCCGACATGGCCGTGTCCTTCCTTAATAGATTGGCGTGGTCGCAGAAGGAGCCCTCACTCCCCCTGCCGGCAGCCGCTCGAGGCCGCCAACTCGGGCGATTGTAGCGAAGCGCTTAGCCAATGTCTAGTCTCAAGCCCTTCTATTTACCTCCGCTCCAGGCTATAATTGTGCGGCTTGCCATTAGCAATGCGGTTTCACGCGGGGCGGGAAAGCCGCCGCAGAACTCGGGAGGGGTCGTGCGTCCGCGGCCTGAGCGACCCGATAGACAGGTCTGAATCATGGCGAACATCTACGACGTGGCCAAGGAAGCGGGGGTTTCCATCGCCACGGTTTCGGCGGTAATCAACGGCAGCGCCTACGTCAGCCCCAAGCTCAAGCGGCGCGTCATCAGCGCCATCGAAAAACTCGACTACCACCCCAACCTGATGGCCCGCGGCCTGGCCAAGCGCCAGTCGCATACCTTGGGGATGGTGGTGACCGACATCTCCAATCCCTTCTTTCCAGCCGTCATCCGGGGCGCCGAGGACGAGGCCCGCGAACACGGCTACAACCTGCTGGTGGCCAGCAGCGACGACGACCCGCGTCAAGAGAGGATGTATCTGGAGCTCTTCCTGGCCAAGCGGGTGGACGGGATCCTTCTCACCAAGGCTCCCGGCAAGCTGCCCGAGGGAATCGTGGCCAAGCTCAAGTCGTCGGCCACGCCGCTGGTGCAGGTGATGCGGGTGATCAGCGGATACAAGTCGGACGCCGTCCTGGCTGACGACCAGGGAGCCGCCTTCCAGGCCGTCTCGCACCTGCTGCGCCTCAACTACCGCCGCATCGGCATGATCACCGGCGTCAAGGGCGTCAGCACTACTAGACAGCGCATCAAAGGGTACCGCCAAGCCCTCAAGGAGTGGGGGCTGAAGACCGACCGCAGCCTCATCACGCGGGGCGATTTCAGGCTGGAATCGGGCTATCTGGCGGGGGTCGACCTGCTGCGCCGCAAACCCGAAGCGGTTTTCGTCTCCAACTACATGATGACGGTGGGCTTCATGCGCGCCCTCTACCAGTACCAGTTGCGCTGTCCTCAAGACGTGGCCGTGGTGACCTGCGACGATTATCCCTGGCTCGATTCTTTCTCGCCCCGCCTGACCACGGTCGACTTTCAGAAATACAAGCTGGGCACCCAGGCGGCCAAGTCCCTGATCAGGCGCATCAAGAGTCCCGAGGGGGCGGCCGAGACCATCCAAATGAAGAACCGCATGTTCATTCGCGAATCCTGCGGTATCGGATTGGCCGGCCACAGCGAGGAAGCCGTCTCCAAAGCCGGCGAATCAGGCTGAGGCAGGCCGGATTCCGGCTGCCGAAGCCTAAAAGGATCGCCTGAGGCAGGGCCGCAATTGTTTTTGTCCTTGACTTTTCTTTCTTGCTGTTCTTTAATCAAGCCCATCATCTAAGCGCTTCGGTCAATCGACGTTCCTCCCCCCGGCGTCAGCGTAGCTACAGGAGCGCCGGCTCGTGCAGACGAGGGAGCATAACGAGAAAGAATGAGGAAGGGCGTGTCATGCGTACATCACGATTCTTGATTTGGGCCGCCGCTATCTGGCTGCTCATTCTGACCCCGCTGGTGGGTCAGATCAACACTGGATCGATTGCGGGGACGGTCACCGACCAGGGCGGGGGCATCATCCCGGGCGCAACCGTGACCATCACCAACTCCCAGTTGGGGGTGCGGCTGACGCTGATCAGCAATGACTCCGGGGCCTTCGCGGCCCGGGCGCTGAGACCAGGCATTTACGAAGTGAGCGTGGAGGTGACCGGCTTCAAGACGGCCGTCCTGCGCAACATCGACGTCAGGGTGCAGGATCGCGTCAACCTGGCCGTCGAACTGGAAGTCGGCGAGGTCAGCGAGACCATCGAAGTCACCGACAGGGCCGGGCGGATCGACACCGAAACCGCCCAGCAGGGAACGGTCATCGAGGCGCAGGAGATCGTCGACCTGCCGCTGGACGGGCGGCGCTACTCCGATTTGATCCTGCTCACGCCGGGCGCCGTGCCGGCACCGGGAACGACCAGCAATCCCCGTGAGGCCCGCCTCAACGTGGACGGCAACTTCTCGCTGCAAAACTACTTCGCCCTCAACGGCGTCGACAACAATACCTTCACCACCAACGCCCAGGAGCGCAGTCCGCAGGCGGTTTCGCCTCCGCCCGACGCCCTGCAGCACTTCAAGGTGCAGACGCGCACCTACGACGCCGAGTTCGGATGGTCGCAGGGAGCCGTCATCAACGCCGAACTGAAATCGGGCAGCAATGCCTTTCACGGAAGCGGCTTCTGGTTCCACCGCAACGACAATCTCAATGCCGCCAACTTTTTCGCCAACCGGGCCGGGATCGGCAAGGCCGAGGAGCTTCGCCATCAGTATGGGGGCATCATCGGCGGTCCCATCGTTCCAGACCGCACCTTCTTCTTCTTCGATTACCAGCGGACCGACGCCCGCAAGGGCACGACCTCGTCGGGGACCGTTCCGACGGCAGCCATGAAGCAGGGCATCTTCACCGGCGTACGCGACCTGGTCATCCAGCGCGACGCTGAAGGCAACGCCTTCTACCCTGAAATCGAGCCTTGCATCGACGAGGTCAACGACGTCATCAACGTCAACGCCAACCGCACCGACGGGCTGCCCTGCGTGGATCCGGCGGGACTGGCGCTGGGCCAACTCTATCCTGATCCCAACCAAGGGACCTTCGGTTTCGTGGCGGCTCCCGACATTCCTCTGGAGCAGAATTCATTCGACGTCCGCATCGACCACAACATCAACGACAGCAACTTGCTCTACGGCACCTACAGCTTCCTGCAGACCGAAACCATCGTTGAGCGCGGACCCTTCCCCAACCCGCTGGCAACCGGAGGGTTCTCGGGCAACAGCTTCTTGCGCGGGCAACTGGCGGCCCTGACCTGGAACAACGTCCTCAGCCCCAGCGTGGTCAACAGCCTGCGCTTCGGATTCAACCGCATCTTCTCCGACACCGCGCCGCTGGCGCCGGAAGGCAATGCCGGCCCCGACTTCGGACTCAACAACCTGCCGGGAGCCTTCGCCTTCGGCGTGCCGCCCATCCGCGTTTCCGGCTACTCCCTGCTGGGCACCTCGGAGTGGCGTCCCCAGTACCAGGTTTCGCAGGTCTACCAACTGCTCGACAACCTCTCCTGGGTGCGGGGCAACCACACCCTCAAGTTCGGTTTCGAGTTCAAGCGGGCCATCAACAACTTTCTCGACATCAAGGCGCCCAACGGCCGCTACATCATTCCCAACTTCTGGACCAACGACGGCTTCGCCAACCTGCTGCTGGGCAACGTCCAGCGGGTCGAGCAGACCACGCCCCTGGTGCCCCACAACTACACCGACGGCTACATGCTCTATGCGCAGGATTCCTGGGCCGTCACGCCCAACGTAACCCTCAACTACGGGCTGCGCTACGAGTACTTCACTCCGCTCATCGAGCGCGATAACCTGACCTCCAACTTCGTGGCCGACGCCAACGGCGGACGGGGAGCACTGGTGACGGCCAATCCGGCCGCTCTGCCTCCCATCCCTTGCGACTTCGAGTGCGTGCAGAGGACCGACGGCGAGGGTATCTTCGGACGCACCCTGATCAACCCCGACCGCAATAACTTCGCTCCCCGCGTGGGCCTCTCGGTGCGGGTTTCCGACACCATGGTGGTGCGCGGCGGCTACGCCATCTTCTACCAGGCGCTGGACCGCATGGGCAGCTCCGCAGTGCTGCAGCTCAACCCGCCCCAACTGGTGGAGTTCCGAGGCGTAGAATCCGACTTCAACGAGCCTCCCCAGGTCCTGCTAAGGGACGGTTTCCCGGCCGGCTCCACGGAGTTCGATCCGCTCACCATCGACTTGCGCGGACGCGATGTCAACGAAACGGCTCCTTACTCCCAGCAGTACAGCCTCTCCACCCAGTTTCAACTGGGGCGCGACTACCTGCTCGACCTGGCCTACGTGGGACAGACGACCGACGACATCCGTAAACTGCGCCGCCTCAACCAGGGCATCCTGCGAACGCCGGGGGTCAACGACATCGTCTTTCCCTTCCCCGATTGGTCGAACCTCAGCGACTTCCTGAGAAGCGACGGTTCGGCCAACTACAATTCCTTCCAGATGCAATTGCGCAAGGGATTCTCCAACGGGTTGGCCTTCAACCTGTCCTACACCTGGAGCAAGGCCCTGGGCGATACCCAGGACAACCTGTCGGGCGGTGCCGGAGCCAGCAACATCCGGCCCCAGAACACCCACAATCCGGAGGCCGACTACGGACGCCTGGTCTTCGACCAGAACCACCGCGTGGTGGCCAACTGGGTCTGGGAACTGCCGTTCGGAGCCGGGAAGAACTACCTCAACGACGGGCCCATCGCCAATATCCTGGGCGGCTGGCAGTTCAACGGCATCTGGAGTTCCACCAGCGGCGCGCCGCTGGGCGTCAGCGCATCGGACGTGAGCGGAACCCGCAGCCAGAACTACCGCGCCGACTGCATCGGGGATCCCTCGGGAGCCGAAACCGTGGAGAGCTTTTTCAACACCAACGCTTTCGCCCAGCCCGCCAACTTCACCTTCGGGTCCTGCGGGGTGGCTTCGCTGAGCGGATGGCCTCACCACGTCTTCGACCTGTCGCTGTTCAAGAACTTCCAGTTGCCATGGAACGAAGAATCGAGGCTGCAATTCAGGGCGGAATTCTTCAACGCCTTCAATACGCCTCAGTTCTCTTCGCCCAGCACCAACGTCAACAGCGGGCAGTTCGGCCAGACCAATTCGGTCTTCGATCCTGAGAAAGAGGCCCGCGTGATTCAGTTTGGACTCAAGCTGATCTTCTGAGAGCCCTCTCAAAAGCCTTGCGCGGCGGTCGTTTGCGGCCGCCGCCTTCTTCATCCCACTGACGGTTGAGGGGGAGGAGACCCGCAGAGGGCGGCGTTGCCGACACGGCGGACGCCGCTCCTGCGGGTTTTTCTTGATACGCTGCCGCCCGGCGCCGGATTCCCCACCCTCTTCCTGGGAAAAGCGGTCAGAAAGCGGAGGCTATGAACGACGAACAGACACGGCCCACTGAGAACGACGACGGACTGATACGCGGATTGGGACTCAAGGAGGCAACTTCGGCCAACATCGTCGAGATGCTGGGCATCGGTCCCTTCATCACCATTCCCTTCCTGCTGGCGGCCATGGGCGGTCCCCATGCCATGCTGGGATGGGCCGCCGGGGCCGTGCTGGCCATTTGCGACGGTCTGGTGTGGGCCGAACTGGGCGCCGCCATGCCCGGCGCCGGAGGCTCCTACATCTACCTGCGCGAAGCCTACAACCCCAAGAAGGCGGGCCAGATGATGTCGTTCCTCTTCGTCTGGATGATCTTCTTCACGGCGCCCCTCTCGGTGGCTACGGGAGCCGTGGGCTTCGCCGAATACTCGCGCTTCTTCTTTCCCGAAATGTCCGAGCTGGGCACCAAGATGATCGCCGTGGCCCTGTGCGCGGGCGTCACCTTCGCCCTCTACCGGGGAATCCGCACCATCGGCAAAGTGTCGTTCCTGCTCATGATCATCGTGGTGGGCAGCATCCTCTGGGTTATCGTCTCGGGCTGGCCGGTGATGAGTACCGAGTTGCTCTTCGACATCCCTCCCGACGCCTTCAGCTTCTCCTGGGGATTCTTCAACGGACTGGGGGGGGCGGCCCTGATCGCCATTTACGGCTACGGCGGCTACAACAACGTCTGCTTTCTGGGAGGCGAGGTGCAGCGCCCCAGCCGCAACATTCCCCTGGCCGTCATCGTCTCCATCCTGGTCGTCGCCACCCTTTACGTGCTCCTCAACATCTCGCTCATCGGAGTGGTGCCCTGGCAGGAGGCCATTGCAACCAAGCACATCGTCTCCGACTACATGCAGATCATCTACGGCGACTGGGCCGCCCAACTCATCACGGTGCTCATCCTGGGCGCTTCGTTCGCCTCCATCTTCGCCCTTCTGCTGGGCTACTCGCGCATCCCCTATGCCGCCGCCAAGGACGGGCGCTTCTTTTCGGTCTTCGCCAAGCTGCATCCCGTCAAGCGTTTCCCCCATGTCTCGCTGCTGGTGCTGGGAGGATTCTCGGTCTTCTGGTGCTTCCTGGAACTGAGCGAAATCATCGAGAGCCTGATGAGCATCCAGACGCTCATCCTCTTCCTCAGCCAGATCCTGGCCGTGACCCTGGTGCGGCGCAACCGCCCCGACATCAAGCGTCCCTTCAAGATGTGGCTTTACCCGATTCCCAGCATCGTGGCCGCCACCCTGTGGCTGCTGGTGGTGTTCTCGACGGGGACCAGGACGGTTGTGCTGGCTTTCGGGGTACTGGCTGGAGGCGTGGGAATCTACATGCTGTGGGCGTACTATGCCGACGCCTGGCCCTTCCAGAACGATGGAGACCAAGGGACGCCGGGAACTTGATCGCTGCGGCTGCGGCCTATTCCTGATGGACTTCCAGCCTCTGATCAACAGCCACGTCGGTCAACACCGTCTGCTTGCCGTCCGGCCAGCGGATCTCGAGGCGCGAAACCAGGGTGGCGGATCCCAGTCCGAAGTGCAGGCGCAAGTCGTTCTGGGACAGATAGCTCCCCCCGCTGCGCACCTCCTGCATCTGCCATCCTTGATCGGTCCGCAAGCGGACGCGCGCCCCGATGGCGCTGGGGACGGTCCTGGACTTGAGCTTGAGGCTGAGGTAATGGCCGCCGGAAGCCCTCGAGTTCCAGAGCAGCGAAGGTCCTGCGTCGAGGTTGTTGACCACCAGGTCGAGGGCGCCGTCGTTGTCCAGATCGCCCGCCGCCGCTCCCCGGCTCACCAGTTCCTGGGTCAAGCCGGCCTCCAGTCCGACTTCTTCAAAGCGTCCCTCTCCCAGGTTGCGGAAGAGCAGGTTGCGCTGGGCGTACCCCGCGCTGGAGGAAGACTGGGCCTTATCGATCTGGGGAAACACGTGCCCGTTAGCGACGAAAAGGTCCACCCGCCCGTCGTTGTCGTAGTCGAAGAAGACGGTTCCCCATCCCACGTAGGGCAGGGACGGCACCAGCAATCCCGAGGAGGAGGTGATGTCGGTGAAGTTGCCCTGCTCGTCGTTGCGGTAGAGGGTGTTGTATTCCTCGGAGAAATTGGTCACGTAAAGAGAAAAGAGTCCCGAGTTGCGGTAGTCGGCGGCGGCCACTCCCATGCCCGCCTGCTCCTGCCCCTGCTCTCCGAAGGCCGCGCCCGACAGCAGTCCCGTCTCGACCAGCTTCCCCTCGCCCTGGTTGAGGTAAAGCTGGTTGGGCGTGGAGTCGTTGGCCACGTAGAGATCGAGGTCTCCGTCCAGGTCGAAATCGCTCCACAGGACGCCCAGTCCGTAGTAGCCCTGGGGGTCATGCAGGCCCAACTCGCGCGAGCGCTCGCGGAAGGTTCCGTCGCCCTGATTGACGAAAAAGGAATCGCCGGCTCCCCGCAGTCCCCGCGGACCGCACATCACCTTCAGACCCAGGTACTGGCAGCCCAACTGACCGCCTCCCATGGAACCGTAGCGGGGATCGCCGGGCTGGGGCAGGTTGTCGCGGTCCAACTCGATGTAGTTGGCCACGAAGAGGTCGAGATCGCCGTCCCCGTCAAAGTCGGCCCAGGCCGAACCGGTCGACCAACGCCGATCGTCGCTTCCCGAGTCCTGGGTGACGTCGCGAAAGGTGCCGTCCCCCAGGTTTCGGAAAAGCATGTTGGAGCCGTAGGCGGTGACGTAGAGGTCGAGCCGCCCGTCGTTGTCGGCGTCGCCCACCGAGCATCCCATGCCCCAAGCGCCGTTCCCGGCCACTCCCGCTTGGGCTGTCACGTCGCGAAAGCGCCGTGCGCCCAGGTTGCGGTAAAGGGCGTGACTGAGGCCGGAAGGCTCAGCCTTGCGGAAGGCTTCCAGGCGCCCGCCGTTGACCAGAAAGATGTCGAGCAGGCCGTCGTCGTCGAAGTCGAAGAGACACACCCCTGCCGAATTGGCCTCTACGATGTACTTTTTTTCGGGAGTGCCGCTGATGAGGCGAAACTCAAGCCCCGCTTCAGCCGCCCCCTCTTGAAAGACCGCTTTGGCAGAGCCGGCGGCTGCAAAGAACGGGGCTGCCGTGCCCAGCGCAGCGAGGAAAAAAAGCGTCCTGACGTGAAGCATAGGCGGCTACCAACTGCCGGGCTGTTTGTCGTTCTTGAGCCAGTTTCCGACGAAAGCGGCCAACTTGCTCAGCGACACCCCGACCAGCCGTTCGCCTTTCTCGGCCGAGATCTCGCTCAGCTTGCCGGAATAGCCCGGCCAGCCGGTGACGTCGCTCTTCTCCAAATAGTAGGGGAAAGACGCCTGGCCTTGCAGGGCCGGCAGATCAGGCCCCCTGCCCGGCTCCACCGAATGGGGAGCGAACACCGCCGCCACCGACAGTTCCAGCGGACCGCCGTGACCATGCCCGCCGTTGCCCGAGGTGAAGAGTTCCATGGCCTCCACTTCCTCTCCCGGAAGCGTCTCCCACCAACTGACCAGCGCCATCTGAGTGTGCTTGGCCTGGTTGGTCACCACCGAGATAGCCGCCCGGGCGGGGCCGATGTTGCCGTCGTGCCCGTTGAGCACCAGGACCTTGTCGAAGCCGGCCTCCACCAGCCCCCTCAAGATATCGGTCAGCAACTCGGTGACCACTTCGGGACGCGTCGATATGGTTCCTTTGAACGCCGCCGAATGGGCCGGGGAATGGGTATAGTTGAGCACCGGCAGCAGCGAAGCTCCGACTTGTGGGGCCAGCCGCTCCGCCAGTCCCCGGGCGATGATGCTGTCGGTCAGCAGGGGGCCCGAAGGGCCATGGTATTCGATGGAACCCAGCGGCAGGATGGCCAGCCTGGCCCCTTGAACATGGTCCTGCAAGAGGTATCCGGGCCGATGCACCATGGAAACCGAGTCCGGGTCCTGGGGCTGCGCCACAGCCGCCTGCGAGCCCAAGGCCCCTATGAGCAGGAGAAGGGTCAAAGCTGGGGGGACGTGTTTGCGGAAAATGTCTTTATTCATGGCGAGTTTCATGGAAAGCCTCGGGTCCCGCCCGGATGCGGGCCTCTCTGCAGTTCACGCGACTTGCACAAAGAGTATATTGTATAGACGATGAAGGTTGCAATGATGGGATCTAAGCGCTTTGCAGGGTTGGCGGCGATGGCTGTGGCGCTGTTCCTGTTGAGCCTTCCCCTGCTTGGGCAACCCCTGTCCGGCAGTGATTCCGAGCGCTTCCGTTTGGCCCTCAATGATTTCAGGGCGGGACGCTTGCAGGCGGCCCGCGACAAGCTGCTGGAACTGGAAAGGAACCATCCTCAGCACTTCGACGTCCAGCACCTGCTGGCCATCGTGCTCGACCTGTCGGGCGATCCCGGGCAGGCCAACCGGCACTTCCGCAAAGCCGTGCAGATCAATCCGCAGGCCATACAGGCCCGCACCAATCTGGGAGCCAACCTCAACCGGCTGGGGCGAGTTGATGAGGCCGTGCAGGAGTTCAGGGCGGTTCTGGAGATCGACCCCGCCAACGCCACCGCCCATTTCAACCTGGGCACGATTCACCTTGCCCGACGCCGCTACCGGGAGGCGGCGCCCTGGTTGGAAAAGGCCTACCAGCTTCAGCCGCAGGTCTACGAAACCGGATACCAGTGGGCCTTCTGTCTCTTTGCGCTGGACCGTCACCAGGAGGTGACCCAGGTGCTGGATTCGCTGGGGACGGTGGCGCCCTCGCGGGGCGAATTCCACCTGCTCAAGGCGCTCAACCGGCGGGCCCTGGGCCAGGAGGGCTACCAGCGCGACCTGGAGCAATCCCTGCGGACGCTGGCCGACAGTCCTCAGGCTCATGCCCAGGTGGCGGCGCTGCTGTTGGGACAGGGGATGATGGCGGAAGCCCTGCCCATTCTGCGGGCGGCGGTTGAGCGCTTTCCCGCTTCTGACGAGGCCTGGCTCAACCTGGCGCGGGCCGAAATGGCCATGGGAGAAGACACCGCCCGCAGCCGCATCGAGAAGGCCCTGTCACTGCGCCAGAGCGCTCAAGGCCATCACCTCCTGGGCGAGCTGCTGGACGGCCAGGACGACTTCGCGGCGGCCGCTTCGCATTATCAGCGGGCGCTGGAACTGGAGAACAGCGAAAGCAGCTTCTACGAACTGGGATATTTCTTCCTGCGCCATTGGAACTGGGAGACAGCGGAAAGGGTGTTCGCCTCGGGAGCGGAGAGGTTTCCCGAGTCGGGACGCCTGCTGCTCGGATGGGGGGCGACCCATCTGGCCCAGGGCGATGACGAGGCGGCGGCGCGGGCTTTTCTGCAAGCCAGCCAGAGTCCTCAGACGGCTCTCCCGGCCCTGCGCATGCTGGCCGAGTGCTTCGCCCGTACCGAAGACCAGTTCGATCAGGCCGTGCGGCGATTCGAGGACTACTACCGCCGTCATCCGCAGGACGCGCGGGCAGGATATTTCTATGCCCTGGGCGTCTTCCGGCAGAGCGAGAAAGGAGGGGATTCCAGCGACCTTTCATCCGTCATCGAGGTCTTGGAGGAGTCGCTGCGGCGGCAGCCCGATTTTTTCCCCGCCCGCTTGCTGCTGGGGGAGATCCACTTCCAGCAGCAGGACTGGGAGGCCGCGCAGCGGGAGTTGCAGCAGGCCTGCCAAACCGATCCCCAACATGCCCAATGCCGCTACACGCTGGCCTTGGCCCTGCAGCGCAGCGGCCGGCCCGAGCAGGCCCAGGAGCAACTGCGGATTTATCAGCAACTCCAGGCCCGGCAGTCCGAGCTAGCCCAGCAGCGCATGGCTCAAACCAAGAAACTGATTGTTGAAATGGACTCCCAGCACTGAGCAGGCCCAGGACCTATGAGAAAAAGCAAAGCCAGGCCAGGGGACGGCCGCAACGGAGAACGCTCCCTGATCGCCGCCGGAGAAGTCTTCCACGACCTCATCTTCTACGACCTGCAGCGGTTGCCCGCCATGGGCGAGGAACTCAAGACCGACACTTTCACGGTCAGCGTGGGAGGAGGCGCCGCCATTACCGGCGCGGCCGCCGCCGGGCTGGGGCGGAAGTGCCGGCTGCTGACGGTGTGGGGCGATTCTCCTCTCGACGTGGAGGCCCGGACGCGCCTTCTTCAACTGGGCCTGGAAGTCGATCTCTCGGCACTGCGGCGCCGGGAGCGGGCGGGATTGACAGTCGCCGTCTCAACCCGCGAGGACCGCTATTTCCTGACTTGCCCCGGGGCCAACCGCTTCGTGGAAGCCCGCTTGCTGGAGTCCGATGCCTTTGCTGCCGCCCAGGCTGGCGACCACGTCCACCTGGCACTGGCTCCAAAGCGTTGGCAGCCCTTCCAACAACTGGTGAACCGGCTCAAGGAACGCTCGGTGACCAGTTCCTGGGATCTGGGGTGGGATCCCGAGGCGGCTTCCCAACCGGCCTTCGCCCAGTTGCGCCGTGCGCTCGACGTCCTCTTTCTCAACGAGATGGAAGCCCTGCGCTATACCGGGGCGGAGGATGCAGAGACTGCCCTGGATGCCTTGTGCAAGCAGGGCGATACCGTCGTCGTCAAGCTGGGCAGCAAGGGAGCCATCGCCGGTCGGGGTGAGCAGCGTGCCGAGTCGGCCCCCCTTTCTGTCGAGGCCATGGAGACCACCGGCGCTGGAGACGCCTTCAACGGCGGCTTCCTTCATCGCTGGATGGAGGGCGATTCGCTGGAGGACTGCCTGCGGGCCGGCAACATCTGCGGCGGGCTCTCCACCCGCCGTCCCGGCGGCCTGGACGGGCTGCCTACGGCGCGGGAATTCGCAAGCAAGTTCGACTGAGTCCACACCAGATCTAGCGAGCGGCCTCATACCGCCGAGCGCAATTAAGCCTTGACCGCGGTCACTGAAACTTGACGCGTGTGAACTTGTTGGCCACCTAGTGGCCCTGGAAAGACGAGAGCATGAAAATCACCATCATCGGAGGGGCCGGGGCCCGCGTGCCGCTGGTTACCCATGGACTGATTCAGTTCCGGCGCGAGTTGCCCGTCGAAGAGCTTTCCCTGTGGGATATCGACGACCAGCGGCGTTCCACCATCGCCCGCATTTCGCAGGCCATGGCCGTAAGGGCCGGCTTCGACTTCAAGGTCACCCAGCCCAAGACGGTCGAAGCGGCTCTGGAGGGGGCTTCCTTCGTCATCTCCAGCATCCGGGTGGGCGGGATGCAGGGGCGCATACTGGACGAGACCATCGCCCTCGAGCACGGGACGGTGGGCCAGGAAACGGTGGGCGCCGGAGGGTTCTGCCTGGCTCTGCGCACCATTCCTCCCCTGCTCGACTACATCCGCCAGGTGGCTCGTCTGGCGCCGCAGGCCTGGGTGCTCAACTTCACCAATCCGGTGGGGATCATTTCTCAGGCCATGATCCTGTCGGGGCTGGGGGGACGCGTCATCGGGGTCTGCGATACGCCGCGTGAACAATTCGAGATGCTGGCCCATTCCCTGCAAGTGCCCATGGAGAAAGCCTACTTCGACTATTTCGGGCTCAACCACCTGGGGTGGATCCGCGGCGTGGAAGTGGACGGGCGCGACCACATGAAGGAACTGCTCGACTCTCCCGAGAAGCTCAGCCAGGTCTACCGCATCCCTCTCTTCGAAGCCGAGTTTCTGCAAGACCTGGGACTGTTCCCGACCGAGTACCTTTATTACTACTACCGCACCGAACACGCTTGCCGCCACACCGCCGGAGGCGACCGTACGCGGGGGCAACTGATCCAGGACCTGGAGGACGAGATGATGCGCAGGGTGGCTGAGGCCGGCTCCGACTCCTCCAAGGTGGCGGAGGCCTACGATCACTACCTGGCCTCCCGCAACGCCAGCTATATGTCGGTGGAGACGGGAGAAGAAGTCAGCGAGGAAGCCCTGCGGCGGGCCCGGCGCAACCTCTACAGCCAGGCCGCCGGCTACGACCGGGTGGCCATCGACGCCATGCGGGCCATCTGCGGCGACGTCGCTTCGGTGATGCCGGTCGACGTGGCCAACATCGGAGCCATCGAGGAACTGGAAGACGACGATTCGGTGGAGGTTCCCTGCGTGATCGGCGCCAACGGCCCTCATCCCTTGGCTACCGGAAAACCGCCCAACCAGATCCGCGATCTGCTCTTCAAGGTCAAGCGCTACGAGCGCCTGACGGCCCAGGCCGCCCTGCAAGGCTCAGCCCGCCTGGCCGAAGACGCCCTGGCCTCCAATCCCCTTATCGAAAAGCGCGAACTGGCCCGGGCCCTGCTAACCGAATACCGCCAAGCCCACCGCCCCCACTTGGACTACCTGCGCTGAGGGTTTGGGGGCCTGGCAGACTGTTTCTTTGACCGGCCCAGAAGCCTGTACCGGCTCATCCTAACGTCAGGTCGCCTCCATCGCCGCAAGGATGCGCCTCCCACCAGGCCTGCCTCGCATCGCTCCTTTGAGGCGGGCCGCTCTCTGGGAGGTGGGTGGCCCTCTCCCAAACTCCCCCCTACCCTTCCCGGGACCTGCCAACTCCGGAAGTTAGTTGTGGGAGGACTCTGGTTCAGGGAGCAACCAGCCCCACGGGAGCGATAGGACACAGGCCTGGTGGGAGGCGCATCCTTGCGGCGATGGAGGTGACCTGACACCGAGGCTGAACGGGCCGGTCATTGGAACCGCCAACAGGAAGTCCCCCTCCCGCCTTCCCGGAAACTGCCCGCTCCAGAAGTCGGTCGAGGAGTCCGGGGGGGCACCCACCTCCCAGAGAGCAGCCCGCCTCAAAGGAGCGATGCGAGGCACCCCTGGTGGGAGGCGCATCCTTGCGGCGATGGAGGCGACCTGACACTTGGCCTAGATGGGCCAGACCAAGGCAGTGCCCCAACCTGAGTGCTGCGGATGGGCACTTGACTGCTCCCACTCCTCAGGCAGGGCAACCAACCCCTTCACGACCGGATTCCCATGAATGTACTCCTTGACCCGATAAAAATGCTCCCGGCCGCGGATCTCATTCTCATAGTAACCGTCCTGCCACCTGGCGCCACGCCGCCGAATTGCCTGCAGCGACCGCCCGGACACATAACGCCCCACCTTGCCCATCAACTTGGGAAGCGT